>CAKMZM010000280.1 GCA_929200365.1 uncultured Flavobacteriaceae bacterium
AACTTTTATAGTGTGTTCTGACATGTGTTTTTTGAAAAAGCTATTAAATTCTCTTACGACACAAAGATATTAGGTTATTAACGTCTTATTATCATTTATACTAAGAATTTACTCCTATCATGCCATATTAGACCCTACGAGTGTTCTAATTTTATCAAGATAAGATTTAGCTACTTTTGCCTTTTTAGAACTTACATGGTAATTTCTATATCTGCAAGTTCGACATAAATCGTGAAGATTTCGATATAAATTCCCTGCACCTTTAATTCTTTGCTCTACCAATTTTATTGTCGATTGATGTTTGGATATTTTAACTCCTTCATCTAGCCCTTAGAATAATATTGCTCAAAACTAGAATATTCATAGCCTTCATCATCTCTAAACGGGAAAATTTCTTCTTGAACTAAGTGTAAAGCAGAATAAAAAGCTGTCGTTACCACCCAGTCTAAAAACTTACCATCCTCTAATAAAAATTTGCAAGCCTCAAAATTGTGTTGAGAATGTGATTTAGGCATTATTAACTTCAGTCATTTTGTAGTCCATGAAAAAACCATCAGAAACTAATAGATTTGTGTTGAAATCTTCTTCTCTATCCGAGAACATAAACATTACATTATAATACTTATCATCTATTACTTCTTCTTCGATAGTCGCAGCAAAATCATAACTTACCAAAAAATCTTCTGAAATAAATTCGTCTTCTGGCAAGGTTATTAAAATCACAAAATCATTAAATGACTTAATTTTTAAATGGGCAGAAATAGGGTTTGATTTTCTCTTTTTTAAAAAAGATAACATTCGTTCAGTAAAAACTGCTGACTTATTAATGTTCTCATTTAGTTTATCAACGAAAATTTGTTTAGTTTCTTTAACTCCTTCCTTTTTTCCCTTTAAATAAGCATCAATAACATCATCATTAGTGAAAATCGAATTTTTGTCAACAGAAACTTCCCAAGTTTGAGATTTACCTAATCCGTTTGTATTTTGTGTAGTTCTTTCCATAAAAATTGCCTGCAAAGATATAATATTATTGTGACTAATGATGTTAAAGATTAAATCGTAGAACAACAAGATATATAAAAAATCACTATTTCTTAGATTAATTCTATTTTGACAACGTTAAATAAGTCGAAAAAAACATAAATTTATCACACATCGTTTTTTATATACAAGCCATCAAGTTGTCTAACGTTATGCAAAAAACCAAAAATCAGCAACAGGTTTTTTATTCCATAAGACGAGTAATTCTTCTATTTCTTTTTTCCCAGCTGGAGATGCTACTACAATAATGATCTGAGCATTATCGAGTGTTTTAATATCATCATAATGCTCTAATCGTACTCCATAGATGTCCTTTCCTATTTTTCTCTCATTATCACATACCCAGTGAAAACTATCACTATAAGATTGTAAGAGTTTGGCCATATCTTTTCCGTTTTTCCCTGCTCCCCATAGTACTAAAGGTCGTGCTTTGTCTCTATCTAATTCGTAGAAAAAGCGTAGTTTAAGATCAAAATATCGATTGTCTTTGTATTCGTCCCAGGTACGTGAGATTCTATTAGATCGGTCTCTCCAGTGGTGTAAGATTTTATCAATCCCCACTACTGTTAAGCCTAACCTATAAAATCTAAAACAGAGATCATAATCTTCTGGGTATACAATCGGATCAAAAGCTCCTGCTGCATCAAAATCCTCTTTGTGTAGTAACCAACAATGAGACGGGATCACACATTCTCTATAAATCTCTTGATAGTGGGTACTTGTTCTGGCAACTTCATTCAACCATTTTTCGTATTTAAGAAATCCATCACCCACAACTCCCTCATCAACAAAATGCTCAGTTCCTCCCGCAATCACAGTTCCTTTTCCATATTTGCTCCATTCTTCTACAAGTGCTTCTATTTTATACGCTGGCATTTTATCATCAGAATCCATTCTGTTGATCAACGTTCCTCTGGTTTCTGCATATCCTACTTGTAGTGTTGGGATTAATTTAGGTCTATCACTATTAAAAAATCGAATCCTAGAGTCTTTTGCGGCATATTCCTGCAAAATTTTTGGACTATCATCAGATGAGTGATCATTTACTGCAATAAGTTCCCAGTTTTGATAGGTCTGCGCTAGGATAGAATCCAGACAATCCCTCAAATAAGGAGCCGTATCTTTAACTGCCATTATAATAGTAACTAGTGGTTGATCTGTCATTGTTTTAAGGGTTTTCTCCAGAAACTCGGTAGTTTTTTTGTTATTTCAATGTTTTGGAATTCTATACTAGAACGCGCCCCATGAGTTTTTACCCATTTGGCCATTTCTAAAAGCCCTGTCTCTAAATCTATATGTTTTTTGGGATTAAAAACAGTATCAAATTTTGAATGATTAGCATAGGCATGAATCACTTCTTCCCGTTTTTCTAGTTGTTCTATATTCAGTTCTGACTGCATTGCATTACTTACTGCTATTGCTAGTTCTTTTACAGTATATACTGTATCACTTCCTATATTAAAAACTGTATTATATGCTTCGGGTACTGTTACCGAATTAGCAATATAAGGCGCAATATCGTCAATGTGTGTAAAAGCTCTGGTTTGTTTGCCGTCTCCAAAAATGGTTAACGGTTTATTTTCCAGAATCTGATTCATAAATATCCCTACAACATTACGATACTTATCTCCGATATTTTGGTGTCTTCCATATACATTATGTGGTCTGAAAATAATATAATCCATACCAAACATCTTATGTGCATTTATCAAATCTAATTCTACAGCATATTTTGCTATTCCGTACGGATCTTCTGGTTGCAGAAATTGTGTTTCTACCAGTGGCAATGTATTTGTTCCATAGACTGCAATAGAAGAGGTAAAAACAAAACATTTCACCTCATGGGTTACTGATGCATTGATCAGGTTAACACTACCGATCAGGTTATTCTGATAATTGAAATTTCTAATAAAATGACTTAGCCCTTCTGCCGCATAAGCAGCCAAATGATAGACATAGGTGAACTTAAACTCATCGAAAAGAGTATTTATTAAGGTAACGTCTAGTATCGACCCTTCATAAAATAGTGCAGCCAAGTTTATATTCTCTTTATCTCCTCCAGAAAGGTCATCCAATACTACAACCTGATGATTTTGTTTTAGTAAATGGTTGACCACATGTGAACCTATAAATCCTGCTCCGCCAGTTACAAGTGAAGTTATTTTCACACGTTGAAATTTTTTAATATTTGTTTCATTTGGCAAACCTACATAAATTGTATGATATTAAAAGAGGGTATATTAAAACGAATTATTGTATAGTATTGGGAGTTATAGAAGTATCTAAAAAAAACAGTACTAGCCCTTATGTTTATAATCTGTATTACGAAAGCAACACTCTAACTTTGTTGTT
>CAKMZM010000281.1 GCA_929200365.1 uncultured Flavobacteriaceae bacterium
TTAAAAGTTGTAAAAACATGAAAAAACAGTAAAAAAACCCCCACCAGAACCCCCCACCTGAATTAGAGAAAATTCACATAGACATTTAAACCTCTCACATGTAAAAAATCAACATATTACTCTCTTAACATACGAATAAAACTAGAACCTGCGATTTTTGAATTATAAGAAAGATATACCTCCAAAAAAAATCACATTATCAAAAGAAATCAAATTTATAAAGCTTAAATCAACTCAAAATTTACCTTCACCAAGGTATGTTTTGCATAACTCATATCATTTAGTTTTGAGGTATAATTTATAATCATAAGATCATGAAAAAAATGACACCTTTAAAAACCTCGGAACACAAACAAACATTTTATAGCAGAGGAACCTATTGTACAAAAAATAATACTATTGAAATAGCTACTGAAATTCCAATAATTGCTTTGTCCGATTCAGGAAATGAATATAGCCTCAAGCTAGGAAACTGTTATGATATTTCAAGCAAAGATATTCCTTGCATGCTAGCTATCTATAGTCACGGACATCCGACTGAACGTAGAAAACTAGCTACAGAAAATCTAGATTGGGATAGACAAACCAGGCGTCTGGATTCTGTTTTTAATCATACACGTTTCTCAAATGATAAAATTTTAGTGATCACAGTTCATGATGAAGATTTTGAGGATTGGCATAAAGCTATCTATCGTTTTTTTGTCCAACATCATGTTTCCTTTAATGCCTCTTCAAAAGATTACGATTACGATATAAAACTCCTTCAAGATTTTATTGCGGGAAAGTACGTTAACATCACTGAACAAGAGGAAGAACCTAGAACAGTTGGTGGAGGTGTGTTGGACCCTGCTTAAATAGTCGTAAATTAACACTCAAAAATTCAAATTTTGAAATACTTGCTTCTGCTATATTGCTTGTTCTTATCTAATAAAACCTTTACTCAGGTAGCTCTCTTAGATTCACTACTGGATAATAAAAATTATACTATTTTTAAACGGGAACTCACACAATTACACATACCCGATAAAGACAGTAGTTTGCACTGGTATTATCAAGGAAAATTACAACTCAAACAACGTAATATAGCAAAGGCATTTATTGCTCTTAAAAAAGTAGATAGCACTCAACTTCCACAGGCTTACAAAGCTTGGTATTATTATGTGCTTGGAGATACCTACAGATATAATAATCAAGAAGAAAAGGCCTATGCTCTAAAGTTGAAAGCTCAAAAATTATTCAGTACAAACGGAAATATAAAAATGGCAAATGCTGTTAATTATGATCTACACTACACTTTAGTTGCTCAAGATTTCTTAGAATATGACGGGAAATCTTATCTAAAAACGTTTTTTGAAAATGCAAATCAGAATGACAATGCGGACCAATTACTTACTGCACATTTAGGGTTAAGCTTTTTAGGAATTTCTCCTAAAAACACTAAAAATGCTCGTTTTCATTTAAAAAAGGCTAGCCGTTATGCAAATATCATTGGAACCCCAGATGCATTGTATAAATTACATAATTATAAAGCCGTCTTCCATCAAAGTTATACTGATGATTTGAAGCAAACCGGAGTTCATATAGATAGTATGTTATATTATGCCAACATCCTAGATTCTCCAGATCGGATGGAATCTTCTTTGAAAACAAAAGCGTATACATATACATTACAAGGAGATTATAATGAAGCTATCACCCATCTCTTAAAAGCAGAAGCCTTACCCATTAAAGAGAATATTTATAATAGAAAAAGAGGGTTATATCAATATTTATCTTTGAATTATGAAAATTTGAATAAAATAGATTCAGCTTATTTCTATTATAAAAGAATGGTTTCCTATAGGGATAGTATTAATATTACTGAACAAAACACCATATTAACTCTATTGGAAACTACAGAATTATCCCAAAAAAATTTAGTGTTAGATGCTGAACGCATAAAACATAAAAATCGTTCATATTTGTCTATAAGTATTTCAAGTGCTATTGTTATTATAGGTGTAACTCTAATACTATACTACCGAAATAAGAAACAACTTGCTGAAAAAGAAAAAGAACTTCGAGCTATTGATGCTCGTAATGAAGAAAAAGATTTTCAACGTCAACGCATTGCAGGAGAATTACACGATAATTTAGGAGGGTTGATTATAGCAATTCAGCAGAGTTTTGATAATATTAAAGCTAGTAAGGATCGTTTTCAACAAGAAGAAGAGAATTTAATATCCAAAACAAGGAAATTATTGGATGAAGCCTATCAAAAAGTCCGAAATATGGCACATTTGGAAGATTCGGCATCTCGAAATTCTGGCTATTGGGTCGATATTATTAAAGATTTTGCCGCAATTATCAATGAAGGTAATCAATTATCGGTTGAAGTTCAAAGTCATGGGACATCCAATATTATTAATATGTCCGTAGAAAATGATTTACGTCGAATGACCACGGAATTGATTACTAATGCTATAAAACACTCTAAAGCCTCAGAGGTCTCAGTAGATATTACTGCTGATGAAAATTCTACAACCATCATCGTAGAGGATAATGGGGTTGGGTTGGATATAATTCAAATAAAAAAACAAAAAGGACTGGGGCTATACAGTATGGAGAGAAAAGTAGAGGAATTAAAAGGAAAATTGTCTATTGACTCTAACCCTAATAAAGGAAGTACATTTATAATAGAGATACCACTATGATTAATATTGTAATTGCAGAAGACCATAATAGCCTTATAGATGGTATTGATATCTTTTTTCAAATTGAAAAAGATATTAGTATTATTGGCAAAGTAAATGACGGGCGTGCTTTATTAGAATTCTTAGACCAGAGGAATAGACATGTAAATATTGTCATTATTGATGTTAGAATGCCAAACGTAGATGGTATTGAAGCCACAAACCAAATAACAGCAAAATATCCGCACATCAAAGTCATTGCGTTTACCATGTTTAGAAAACGAGAATTTGTCAATAAAATGATAACTGCTGGTGCCAGAGGTTATCTACTTAAAAATGCTCGCTTACCCATACTTTTAGAAGCCATTAGAGCAGTATATGCTGGTGAAATTTATTATGATTCTGATTTACCTGTAGAAGATGAAAGTTCTACCACAGAAATAAAAAAAGAAAAACTACTTACTAAAACACAAAACCAAATCTTAGAGTTGATAGGTCAGCGATTAAGTAGTCAAGAGATTGCCGATAGACTATTTGTTAGTAAGCACACTGTGTTAACGCATCGAAAAAATATTACTAAAAAGTTAAACCTTAAAGGTCGAGATGCGCTATTGAGTTATGCACTTAAGAGAGGGTATGACTTTGACTAAACCTTATCTCCCAACTTAATTAAATATACCCTCACCAAGGTATTGCCATTTTTGT
>CAKMZM010000282.1 GCA_929200365.1 uncultured Flavobacteriaceae bacterium
GTAATGTTATGTTATGGGCTGTATTTTTTTGTCCTGATAAAAGTAGACATTCCACGTAGCTGCAAAACGTCCCGAGAAAATCGGGACTCTTTCTTGCACCACCCTTGCTCCACTCGCAGGCGGCTCGCGATGCTTGTCTGCTGTCTATTACGCTGCGCTCCACAGTCAGCAGCCAGCCGTTTGGCTCAAGGCTGTTTTTCCTTTGTTTACACACATTTACTGATACTCAGGTTAAAAAAAGAAGAGCCACCTCTTCCGCGCGAAAACAACGATAGCACCTCTAATCAAGGGCAGTGGTTCGCTTGGATCATTTTTTTGATAGATGAATCCACACAGAGCAACCGCACAAACCCAAGCTCCATCCATCAAAAAAACGTTGAATTATTTATACGGCAAAACAATGGCTCAAACATCAAAACAAATACCTCCAAAAATGTACGGAACGAACTCAAAACGCCCAATGATATACCATACCTCAGTAGAATAACTACTAAAAGGTGTACCATTAGACAACTGAATTTTATATCTTAGCAACAGCCAAAAGGCGATACGTTCTTTTACATAATTTTGAAAATAAAGCGCTAATAAAAATCGATTGACTGCTTCAAAAAAAGGGTAAGATTAGTTTTCTTTTGGGATGTTACAACCTAACAGGCATAAAGACTCTAAGTTTTACAGATATGGCTTCCAGGGACAGGAAAAAGATGATGAGATCAAAGGCGAAGGAAATTCTGTAAACTATAAATACAGAATGCATGATCCTAGGATTGGGAGGTTCTTTGCTGTGGATCCGTTAACTAAAAAATATCCTCATTATACTCCTTATTCTTTTTCAGGTAATAAAGTTGTTCATGCAGTTGAATTAGAAGGTTTAGAAGAGGTTGAAGTGTCAGGAACTGCTACTATTGATATTGGAAACAGCACTCATTTTGGAGGAGTAAGTTTTAGTGGATCGGCTTCATTAAAAGTTGGAGATTTTAAAGCTTCTGCTGGTCTTGGAGTAGATGGTTATAGTAATTTTGCTAATACAGGTAAAACAGGAGTGATGTTACGAGGTTCTTTACAAATGGGATTTGAAAATAGTAATACTTCAGCTAATTTAGGAACAAATTTATTTAAAGGGTTGGGAGCAATGTCTGAGTTTGATCAAAGAACAGGTATTCTTAATTTTACAACTGGTAAATTTAGTTTTTCTTATGAAAATGATGGTATGCCTTTTGCTTTGGGTCAAAGCGGACTTAAATCTGCGATTGCGGATGGAGATGATAAATACCGAACAGCTGCGGTTAGAGTAGGATGGGGAAGCTCCTTTGCAGGATTTAATTTGTTTACAGGAAAGAGAAATAATTATAAAGGAGATAGTAAGAAAAATGGTAAAATGAAATGGGGACAATTTGGTGAGCGTATGCCGAATGGTTTTGTTATTGAAGAAGGAGCCCAATACAGAATGGGTGCTTTGTATTTAGGTAATGGAGACCATATTTTAGGGATTGATTCTGATAGATATGTACGTCATCCTATTCAAGATATGTGGGCACATAATATGAAGTTTCCAATTAATACAGTCCAACCTGGATTTAAATCATTAAGTGATGGTATTTCTCCTTTTTATCAAGCTAGAAATGCTCAAAGTAGTATGCCTAGATTTACACTTTATGATTTTTAATATTTAACCGAATGAAAAAGTCGATTTATCTTATTTTAATAATATTATTTCTATTAATGGCGTGTGGTATTAAAACTAATACATTATTGAATGGTGTCACTAAAGTACCTTTTAACACTGAGGTATATTTGAATAAATTAAATTTTGATAACTCTTTGTTGAATATAGTTGACACTAATGTTATTTATGAAGAACATAATAGAAGGTACAATGTTTTATCAAGGCTAGATGATCATGTTGAGACAAGTTTTTACGGGGCATATCGGTTTTATCCTAACGGTTATTTTAATTATTATACGTTAGATAGAAGTAGAAGTGGGTTATTGGTTAGTAATGACCTTAATCCTGAGTTTGATGGACAGCGAGGAGTTTATTATAAAGAGAATAGTAAAATAAGATTTGACTTGTTTGCAGAGATTAATCAAAATCAATGGATCGGTGAGTTAAATGGAACATTTACTTTTAGTGGTGATACTTTGTACGTAAAAAGAGATGTGTTAGAATATACTAAAATTTATGTTAAAAGAGAATTGCCAAAAGAGTGTTTAAATTACAAAGTTGATTGGTTGAAAAAATAAGTCCCCGCTCTCCGAAGAGTGATTAATTGAAAATGAAAAGCTGCGCAAAGTCTCCTGACTTCGCGTGAGAGTAGAGTAATACACATAATAAACAGTTACAGACTTTTGTTTGTAGCTGTTTTTTTATGTTTTAAGGGTTTATAAAGACTACATTTTTGGGTATAAAAATGTAATTTGGTTAAGAAAAGGGTTTAAAAAGGGGTTAAGATTTTTATGTAATAATTTGTTTTTCAATTTGTTGTAAGGTAGTGCTACGTTTTTGGTGTTAAAAATGCATGTGGATTATATATAGTAGTAAATAGGAGTTCTATTTTGTAGGAATATTGTAGTTAATTTGTGATTAATAATCTGTATAGTATAGTTATATAAAGTATAGATAAAAATGATTAGAGCCTTTTATATTATTTATGTAGGTAGCTTTTTTATTTAGTAAGTTTTTGAGTAAGGTCGGCTTTAAGAACAAAAGCAGATAAGAAGTCTTTTACAGTATCTTTTTGCTTACCAGATAATAGTTGTGCTTTTTTAAATAGAGTAGCTAATTCATTATCGTTAATATCATCTTCAATAGTTTTATCCCCAAATACAAGGGTATCTAAGGAGGTTTCTAGTGTAAGTGCTATTCTTTTGGCAACTTCAAGAGAAGGAATAGAGATATTACGTTCGTATTTAGAAAGGTTGGTTACATGTACATCAATCTCTTTAGCAAAAGCTTCTTGAGAAAACCCTTTATCACTCCTCATTTTTTTTAATGTACTTCCAAAGTTATTCATAGTAATACCGCTATTTATTAATGTTTATATGCTTCAAAGGCTGTGTAAAACTACAAATAACATAGCGAATTAAATAATAAATTATAAAACAGGAATCGAAAAAGATTTGATTTATAAATCAAATTTGCTATGTTTGTAAGCGAAAACGATTAGTAAATAATTTATGAACAATCTCGATACAACGAACCCCAACAACTACAGTTACACAACCAAAGAGATAGAATTACACATTTTAGGCGGTTTACAGTTAAATAAGTTAGAGAGTTTACGAGTAACCTTAAGTATTGAGAAACTCACTAAAGGCAACCTCTAAAAACTAAAATTCGAAAAAAAGGGTTCTATTTATTTTAT
>CAKMZM010000283.1 GCA_929200365.1 uncultured Flavobacteriaceae bacterium
TACGTTATTTACCCAGAGAAGATTCTAAAGACAGCTTAGTACATCCTAGTGATGTGTATCATACCAAAGATGCCAAGTGGAACATCTTTTTTGTACGATATATCAAAAATGCCGAGGAACCTTTAGGGTATGAAGGAGAAATCGATTATGGTAATAGCGAATTAGAAGTAGTACCTCCACCAAAACCTGTACCTGTATGGGAGCAAGAGTTTGATATAGAAATTAAAGACTTACCTTATACTCTAAAAGGCTGGAATGATAGTGAAGATCTGACAAAAATAGATGGGGAGCAATTAAAGAATGAAGTTTTTGGTTATTTTAACTATTTAAGAAACTTATTGAATGACGGTGAAATAGACACATTTCTAGAGTTAAATAAAACTAAAGATTTTGAAATTGGAAAGGCTACTTATGAGACCGATTTGGATTGGTTTTCTTCATCTGAAAGAAGAGAAAACATGAAAAGCAAATGTAAGGGTAATATGTTACCTATTAATGAGAATGAATACAAAATGAAATTTTTTGCCAATGGTAAGATTGTGACATTAGAGAGAACCGATAGATTTAAAAATATGGGACTCGTTGCTAAAAGAGAAATAGACTCCAAAGTTAGATATTCAATTTACAACTTTCTTCTGCACAAACCCATAGGCAGTGATACGTTTGAAATCATTAGAAAATAGAGGTTTGACATCAAGCCTGTATCCTATCATAGTATAGATGGGTGGCAAGGACCTGCCATTGGTTTTGAAACTACTTTTGAAATAGGACTAGAAGCTGGAGGGAGTTTAGAGTTTGATTTTGGGAAAATAGAAGGTGTAGGCAAACTACATGCAGAGAGCAAAGCCAAATTTAAGGCCTATTGCCTCCTACAACGATACAGAGCGATCCTGCCCAGCACAATTTAATTTTGAAGGACTAGATGCACTGGTATATATACGGTTTAGTGTTGAAATAGATGAAGAAAAAGAAAGAAATCCAAATAAAGAAGAAGAAGAAGAAGAGAAACCACATAAAATCCCGTTACTGGGCAAAATAACAGGCCCTAAATTTGAATTATTTAAGACATGATAAAACACAGTTTATTAGTACTACTCGTATTGGTATACAGTTGTACTGCTCAACAAAAAAAAGAAGAAAAACAATTAACCAACACTAAAGTACAAGAAATGCCAGATAAAAAAGAAATTGTATATGGTATATCGGTTCAAATTGATATGCCTTTTGAGCTATATTTTAATGATATTGCTATTGCCAAAGAATACTCCAAGGCAAGAAAAATAATGGGAATAGACCTTAATCCATATTTGTTACAAAATGGAAAATATAATCTTAAAGTTAAATTATTACCAATAGAAGAAAATGATACTTTAATAGTAAGACCTAGCGATGTTAAAACGTCTTTTTTAAAACTAGTACGGTATGAGCTACAACGAAAACCTAATATGGGTAGGGCAAAAAACTATACGGTATTACAAGAATTACCTCTACCACAAATTACAGACCCCGTTCCCTTACTAGAGTATGAATGGGAGATAGAGATCACAGAGCTGCCCTATACCCTAAAGGGATGGAGCCATAGCCAAGACCTGAGAACAATCGACAAAGAAGTACTAGAAAAAGAAGTCGTGGCATATTATCAGTATTTAAGAAAATTGCTTAATGATGGAGATACCTCTACTTATGAAAAACTAAAACAAAAACGATATGAGGAAACCAAAATATTTAACTATACCACAGTCAGTGATATGGAAAAAACAAAAAAGAAAAGTATAGAGTCTATACTCAAAAAAAGTAAAGGCAATATGTGGCCCATAGAAAATTATAAACTATGCATCTATGGCAACGGTAGGCTAGTGAAATTGGAGCGTATAGATGGAGAAAACAAAGGATGGAATGCCTTAATACGAGAGACTGAAAATGGTACTATTACTTCTATAGGAGTAGTTCTTTACAAACCCATAGGCAGTGATACCTTTGAGATTATAAGAAAATAGTGGTTTTGAATCCCATATTTTAGTTTTGTGAACAAAAAACACATTTTATGGGACTCTTCAGGCGCACTAAAAATACCCATAAACCCTTACTTCGACAAATTATAGATTTAGTTCCTCGTTGGATGCTTGCCCGTTGCACCGATCAACACAAAAGTGATAAAGGATGCAGTAGGTATAAGACCTATGATCAATTTGTAGCCTTAAGTTTCGGACAGCTGAATAAATGCTATACTTTGAGTGATATTTCTTCTGGTATTGGTGTTTTCCAGACTTTTATTGGGGATTTGGATCTTACTCAGAGTCCTGCCAAATCTACAATGAGCGACGGCAACAAAAAACGGACTTACAAGGTCTTTGAGACCTTGTACAGTAGATTGTTAACGCATTATAAAGGTATTTTATCCAAGCAACACAAATCCCATATTATCAAGGAAATTGAAGGACGCACCATTAAATTGATTGATAGCACTACCATTAGCTTATGTTTATCGATGTTTGATTGGGCAAAGTTTCGGACAGCAAAAGGAGGGCTTAAAATCCATACTTGTTGGGATGATACCCCAATGTCGTTTAGTTAAGAAAACAAGTATTTGTAAAACCTCTTATCTCGATCTTTTTTTTCTAATTTATGGGTAAATTTATATTGTTAGATGTTATAAAGAGAGTAAATTCAATTTTTCAGAAAAGTATAGGCATCGTAATTCTATTGCCGATCTTTTGATAAGCTTAAAAATAAGGGCAATATGGATTTATTTGGTTTTCTTTAGAAAGCGTTTTTATAAGGCATTGGATATATACGTTTACTTTTCCTAAAGTTTCTATCAAAAGATCTATCGTCTCTTACCATTTCAAGGTTAGAAGCAAATAAATACTCAAGTTGACTCAAATACTCTATCACTTCCTCTTGTTGTCTGCAAAACAATAAAACGATACTGTTTTTCATACGGTTAAGTGCTTGTGTAAAGTTTGGTTTGTACTTTCTTTTTCGTTTTTCACATATTTTTTTTACAATTTGATCTGTTCCAGAAACTAAGATAGTAGTAAGGTTACACGAGAATATCTTGGCATAAAAATCTTGATTAATGGCCAAGCAACTTTTTCCACTAAAGTTTTCTATTTCCAATCTTGATTTCATTGTCTTATAAGATTCTTCTACTGGCCATCTAAGTTGATATAGTCCACAAAAAATTTGATAAGGATAATGCTGTTGATCGATCAAACTGGTTATAAGGACTTCTTTTTCCCCTGTGTTAAGTTCTATACAAATAAAACGAAGTTTAATGGGAGTAGTGGGCAATCCTAATGTCTTACATTTTTTAGCACTCGCTTTACTGGGGTATATTTCTGTGTA
>CAKMZM010000284.1 GCA_929200365.1 uncultured Flavobacteriaceae bacterium
CCTGTTTTTAAGTTTTATGCATTGCGGTGGGAACTTACTGAAGGATCAACTACTTCTGATATTGCATTAGAGAACACAGCTATTCTTGAAAGTACTATGCTTTTTACAAAAGAAATAGGAGCGACAACATTTATAATTGATAAGCTCGATGCATTTTTTGAAGTTACTAGAGTAACTGGTACTGCAATTAATCAGAATTTTTACCCATCATTAGAGGCTGTTAATATTCCATCTGATTTTACTTTGAAAATGTCTGATAATACTCACTTACGTGTGTTTCCGAGTGATCCAACTTCAAAAGGAGGAACCATCCTTGCAATACGAGATGCCGAAAATGTGACTATAACAGGTGGCACCTTGCATGGAGATAGAGATCAACGTTTGTATTCTCCAAATGATGGAGGGTTAGAGGGAAGTCATCTGTTTCATATTCACTCTGGTAGAAATATTACTTTGGATGGAATTAATTTTGTAGATGGATCAAAAGGCTCAATAACCATATATTCATTTGGGTTTTCATTTAACCCGAATTATAACCCTACGACTGGTGTAACTATAAAGAATTGTATGTTTAAAAATTCTAGAAGAATGGCTATTGCACTTACTGATGGGCGTGATATTGTTATCGAAGGAAATACCTTTATTAATTCGGGACAACCTTCTGCAAATTCTGATGGAGGTGAAGTAGGTTATGCTATTAATATTGAACCAGATCGTTATAGGAATGATGAAGGAGTATTAATGGAGAGGCAAAAAGTTTTTGATGTTATGATTAAAGGTAATACAGAAAGGGGGAGTAGAGGTGGATTTGTAACTTTAACAATCGGACAGGATCTTACTGTAGAAGATAATGATATTGGTACTCGTGTAGTATATTCTCTTGTTTCGGGATCAAAAATAATTAACAATAGATTTAGAGCAATTGATAAAGCTACAGAAAGTTGGGCTGTTTTTGCTGCTGGCACAGGTGTAACGGTTTTTGATAATGAGATTGCTGGCAATATAATAGAAGGGTATAGCTTGGGTATTGTTGTAGGATCCAATGGTACTTCTGTACATGATAACAACATACAATGCAATGCAGGGATACAATTGAGTAAAGCATTTGGTGCTCGTATACACGATAATACTATTATTGCCTCAAAAAACGGAATTCAATCTACAAATACACACTCAGATGATGTAGAGATAAAGGGAAATACAATAACATCAGAAGATGGTTTTTATCTATATTTCACACAATTTAATCATAAGCCAGAGCATAAAGAATATCGTGTTATATTTGAAAGCAATAAGTTTATTAATACCAGAGCTGTTGTTTTTTCTAATACAAATGGTGTAACCTTCAATACCAATGAAGTTGCAGGAGGTATTCAATTGACTAATGCAACCAACATGATTATAAATGGTAATATAATACGCCCTAGTGAGAGTGATGGTATAAGGCTTTATGATACTCATACTAATGTTGCCGTTATGAACAATACTGTTTATGAACCTACAGGAGCAGAACGTTATGTATGTATTAATAATGCATCAGAAACTCCAGAAGCTATTACCGAGAATAATAATACTTGTAATTAGGGTGTTTAAACATGCTCTAAGAAGATTGTTTGCCGCAAGATATTTCCTCAGTTTTAGGGGATAAAAATTTAGAAATGATATTTGAGATTACTTTTTCTGAAGCAATGCCATATAAAATCCATCATAGCCAGATTGATGCGAAAGTATTTTCTTGTCTTTGATTAAGGAGAAATCATTTCCTGCTTCTTTAGAAAGGAAATTCTTTACTTGATTCTGGTTTTCTGATGGTAAAATAGAACAGGTGGCATATACTAGTTTTCCTCCAGGTTTTACCATTTTGGAGTAATTCTCAAGTATTTCGGCTTGAGTATGTTTTATTTTATCTAAAAATTCTGGTTGCAATTTCCATTTGGCATCTGGATTTCGTCGTAAAACTCCCAAACCACTACATGGGGCATCAATAAGAATACGATCTGCTTTGCTATATAATTTTTTGATATCTTTTGTGCTTTCTATAACTCGGGTTTCGATGTTATGTGCTCCACCTCTGCGTGCTCTCCGTTTAAGTTCTTTTAGCTTATTACCATAAATATCCATAGCAATAATCTGTCCTTTATTTTGCATCAAAGCTGCCAAATGTAAACTTTTACCACCTGCCCCAGCACATGTATCTACAACGCGTTGTCCTGGTTGGATATCTAGATACTTGGCTACTAATTGAGAAGAAGCATCTTGTACTTCAAATAATCCATTTTTAAATGCTTCTGTGGTAAATACATTGGTTCTTTCGGTGAGTTTCAGCGCATCGGGGTATCCTTTAATAAATTCGGTATCAATGTTTTCGTCTTCTAGTAAACTTCTAAGTTTATCTCTTGATGTTTTTAAAGTATTTGCCCGAAGAATTACAGGAGCTTGTTCATTGAGTGCACTGATTTCTTTATCCCATAGTTTGCCTAGTTCCTCTTCTCCCAATTGATCTATCCAATCGGGAATAGACTCTTTATATTTTCGTATGTTACTTAATTCATCAAAGCGTCCTTTGATACGACGGGTAGGTGTGAGACCAATTTGTTTCCAATCTGGTAAGGAAATCCCTCTTAGCGTAGCCCAAACCGCAAAAACTCTCCATAAATCTTCTCTAGAGAAAGGTTCTTTTACTTCAGCAATTTCAGTATATAAACGTTTCCAACGTACAATTTCATATACGGTCTCTGCAACAAAACTACGATCACGTGATCCCCATCTTTTGTCTCGTTTCAGTAGTTTCTGAACCACTTTATCTGCATAGCTTCCTTGATTAAATATTTCTTGCAATCCATCTATAACAGCAAAGACAAGATTTCTATGTAAACGCATTGTATTATTTTTAAGGTGTGCAAAGGTAGGTCTTTGTGATTAAATACGGTTATATTTGACTATAATTATTGATATCTCAACCCATGAAATTAATTAGCATCTTCTTATTCGTTTTTATCTTAGTCTTTTGTTCTATAGAAGACAAAACAGTCACTCATAATTTTTCTGAAGTTGAGATAGAAGTTCTTTTAGAAGATTCTATAAGTATAAGAGCTTTAGATGTATATAATGATACTTTGATCGGTTTTGGTTATGACAAGGGATATGGTTTTATGAATCTGATGACAAAGAAAAGTGTTTTTACTGAATTTTCAGAAGCAGATATAACTGAAAAAAAGGAAAACTGGATTGCACAGCAACGTGCTGTTAGTTTTTCAGGGAACTCATTTTTTAGCTTAGGAACTGGCTCTCCTACACGGTTAAGAAAAATAGATATTACTACCAGAAAAGAAGAAATAG
>CAKMZM010000285.1 GCA_929200365.1 uncultured Flavobacteriaceae bacterium
ACACTTATTTTGATACCAGAAATAGATTTTAACACATGTACACAGGATTCTATTGTCGCACCTGTCGTAACAATATCATCAACCAACAAAACATGCTTATTTACAAGTAAAGACTCATTTTGTACCCCAAATGTTTCAACAGTGTTTATCCATCTGTTAAGTTTTTTGTGTTTGGATTGTTTTTTATTGTAGGAAATTTTTTTCAAAACAGAATCAATATATTTAGCATCTAGTTTTTTAGCAATTTCGATCCCAAATTTTTTTACTTGATTATACCCTCTTTCCTGTAATCTCTTTTTATGCAAAGGAACAGGAATTACAGAATCAATATTCTGATATTCAGTAATTTGACTCAATTCCTGTCCAAGCCACTTTCCTAATTCTTTCCCTATTTCTTCTCTACCTCGATACTTTAGATTATGAATTAAATTTTGTACTAAGCTATCTTTATGAAATACAAACAAAGCGGTAGCATTTTCAATTTTGACACGACCATAAAATACTTTTTCAATTTTTTTTGCGTTTACGTTATGGAAATTACCCAAAGGAAGCTCGTGTCTGCAAGAAGTACACAGTAACCTTTCTCTAGCATATAGAGGGCTGTCACAGGCAGCACAATATATAGGATAAAATAAATACGCTAAGTCTCTTAGCATTTTATTAGTGAGATTAACATTAATTATTATATTTAGGTATTAAAAATAACCATCAAAAATTATAAATTTTAATTATGACAACTCAAAACAATAACTTAACCCTTAAGATTCTGATCGGTGTTCTAGGAGCACTGTTACTTATTCTAGGGATATTTACCTATAAGTTTTACAACGAAGAGAAGCAAAATAAAGCAATTTTGCAACAAGAAAAGGATCTTATTGAAAGTGAATTAGGAGAATTGATAACAAAGTATGACAATGCTATTGCTCTTAATGAAGTAATGGATGATCACTTACTTAAAGCCAAAGAACGTATCGTAGTCTTATTAGATAGTGTAAAAGATAATGATGCTAATCTGGCTCTAATCTCTCGATACAGAAGAGAAGTAGGGAAACTTAAAAAAGAACGCGAAAGATTGTTTAAACTTGCAGATAGTTTAACAGTTGCAAATACGCAATTAACTACCGATTTAGATAGTACTTCTGTTGCATTAAATCAAAGAATAATCTTATCAGACTCTCTACAAACTCAGAACAGCAAACTTGCTGATATTGTAGAAAGAGGTTCTGCCCTTACAGCAGCAAATATCAAAGCTGAAGGAGTACGTGTACGTAATAGCGGTAAAATATCAACTACCTCTAAAGCAAGTAGAGCAGAAAAAGTAAGAGTTTGTTTTACACTTGCACCAAATAAATTAACTGAAAAAGGAGATAAAAACCTGTATGTACAGGTCGTTAACCCTGATAATGTGTTGATAGGAGATAAAATAGCTGTAAATTTTGATAGTGCTACACTTACTTATAGTGGAACTAATAAAGTATTCTATGAAAATGAAGCACTAGACGTTTGTGTATTAGTAGATGCGGCTGAAGGAGAACTGGTTAAAGGAAACTATATCGTAAATGTATTCTCTGGACCAAAAATGATCTCAAACACTCAGTTTGAACTAAAATAATTTTTTAGAAATAAAATTAAAAACCGTCATATTTTAAGTAATATGACGGTTTTTTTATGCTTTTATCAGAAATTACTTTCTATAAGGAATTTATTCATGAGTATCGGATGAAAATTTTAATAAAAAAACAAAATTAGATTCGTTTTCAAATCATTTAATTCAGTTATTTTTGCGAAATGGCAAAGCAAGAAGATAAATTTAAAAAAGTTATTGCCCATGCAAAAGAGTATGGGTATATTTTTGGTTCTAGTGAAATTTATGATGGTCTAAGTGCAGTATATGATTACGGCCAAAATGGAGTAGAACTAAAAAAAAATATAAGAGAATATTGGTGGAAAAGTATGGTGAATATGCACCAGAATATTGTTGGTCTTGATACTGCAATATTTATGCACCCTACCACCTGGAAAGCTTCAGGTCACGTAGATGCATTTAGTGATCCACTTATTGATAATAAAGATTCTAAAAAAAGATATAGAGCCGATGTACTTATAGAAGATTATGCCGAGAAGCTTAATCAAAAGGCTCAAAAAGAAATTGCTAAAGCCAAAAAACGTTTTGGAGATGATTTTGATGAAGCTCAATATGTATCAACCAATCCAAGAGTGGTAAAATATCTTTCTAAAAAAGAAGAAGTTATAAAACGCATGGCAAAATCTTTGGATAACGAAGATCTTGCAGATGTAAAGGCACTGATAGAAGAATTAGAAATTGCTGATCCAGACACTGGCTCTAAAAACTGGACAGAAGTACGACAATTTAATCTAATGTTTGGAACTAAGCTGGGAGCATCTACAGAATCTGCTACCGATTTGTTCTTAAGACCCGAGACAGCACAAGGTATTTTTGTGAATTTCCTGAATGTTCAGAAAACAGGACGAATGAAAATACCGTTTGGGATTGCTCAAACCGGAAAAGCATTTAGAAATGAGATTGTTGCAAGGCAGTTTATTTTCAGGATGAGAGAATTTGAACAAATGGAAATGCAGTTTTTTGTACGCCCAGGTGAAGAAATGAAATGGTATGAATACTGGAAAGAAACCCGCTTAAACTGGCATTTGTCTTTAGGCTTGGGAGAAGAAAACTATCGTTTTCATGATCATGATAAACTAGCGCATTATGCTAATGCTGCAGCTGATATTGAGTTTAATTTCCCATTTGGTTTTAAAGAATTAGAAGGCATCCATTCAAGAACAGACTTTGACCTTAAAGCACATGAAAAACATTCTGGTAAAAAATTGCAGTTTTTTGATCCCGAGTTAAAAGAAAACTATGTGCCTTATGTTGTTGAAACCTCGATAGGATTAGATAGAATGTTTCTTGCTGTATTCTCTACCGCATTACAAGATGAAGAATTAGAAGATGGTACCAGCAGAGTGGTATTAAAACTACCAGCAGTTGTTGCCCCTGTAAAAGCAGCAATACTTCCTTTGGTTAAAAAAGATGGTCTGCCAGAGATTGCAGAACAGATTGTTGATGATCTAAAATGGAAATTTAATGTTATTTATGATGAAAAAGATGCTATAGGACGACGCTATAGAAGACAAGATGCAAACGGTACTCCTTTTTGTATCACAGTAGATCATGATACCATAAAAGATAATGCAGTAACGATAAGAGATCGGGATACTATGGAACAGAAACGAGTAGCGATTAAAGAACTTAAAGCACTTATTTCTGAAAAAACAGATGCAGAGTATTGGTTAAAATAATTTTGGGA
>CAKMZM010000286.1 GCA_929200365.1 uncultured Flavobacteriaceae bacterium
TCATTTTTGTTTTTTGGTATCGTACTAAAAAATCATAACACACCAATTCATAAAATCGTTGTTTAGACCTAAAAGCGCGATTGACTAGCATATGTATATAACTGCTTAATAAATCATCTAATGGCATTTCTAATTGATTATTCTGTTGTGTTTTCATAATCTTTTGTACTATTCCTAATGATTGTTTTGCTTTATGGTTCAATAAATTATCTAGAATTTTATAATCCTCTAGCATAGATGTTGTTTCTAAAAAAGAAGCAAGTTGGTTTTTTAACCTCCTGTATTTTTTATCTAATTGCTTATTTAATCCTTTATTCGCATAAAATTCTCGTTTAAACCCCTGACTGTTTCTGGTGAACAACTCTAATTTTTTTTGTTGTTTATAGCCAAAACTGTTAAGCAATTGATCGATTGCTTTTATTATAAATAAGAAGTATAATTCTTCATCTTCAATCAATTCAATAGCATCCAGCAGCATAGTACTGTCATAAAAAAATAAGGTTTCTGAGACATCTATAGTATTTGTACCATAACGCTCTAATTCTTGTATATAGGTATCTGCTTGTAGTTTATATACCACTCGTTGTTCTATATAAGGTTTTATTGCTGCATTAATATGCAGGATAATAGTTCCTATTGCATGTATATCAGGCAGATGAAATCGTATCCTGATATGAAAATCAGGATCTGTATATCGTATAAAAAACCAAGAGTCGATCAGTTCTTGCTCAAGGAGCTGTCTTATGAGAGGTTTTATGGTTTCGGTAAGGAGTACATCAGATGTACGAGCACCACAATATATTTTATAGTATAACCACTCATCTCCCAATATATATGTTCTTTTTGTAGCCATAGTAGCACCTCTTATTTTTGTATGTAAGTTGATCTCAGCTTATACTGGAATGATAAGTTAATCGATAACAGAACAATAAAATTATACCTCAATTGCTTTTGATATCTCAATCTTATTTCTTGCTTGCTTCAGTTTTTCTTCATTATATAGTGAGATTATAAACTGGTTGGTATAGCACATATTTTTTTGCTGTACTACTCCTTTCTTATCATTAAACGGCTGCCCTTCTTCGGTAAATAAAAATTCCTCTAATATGCATGTTTTTTTATTTTTTATGGTGTTTAGCCACATGTTTATTGAGGTATCATTCTGGAGATAGATTAATAAAGTATTATCGCTATCAATCAATTGCACCATCTCAGGGATATTGTATTTTACTCTCCAAAGGAGTATCATCTCCATCCTGTCTTTTTTATTACTTTCTTTTAGAAAAGGTAAATCTACTGTAGTGATTTTCCATCTGGCTTTTGCCAATATAAAATCTTTATATACTACCCTAGGTAAAAAGGAATGCTTCTCTAATACCTCTCCCCAATAAAATCCAATACCTGATCGAGTAGCTTGATTTTGCATATCACATAAGAAATGATATACTGGCAATGCATTAGCACTATAATTATGGGCATTAGTCAAACAAGGAATAATTTCTTTATTAAGTGTTTTGGAGTGTAATATAATACGACCATGTCTTACTGATATCATCAAATCTGATATTGGTATCTGCTGTTCTATTGGCACACTTGATTTTCCTAAATATGGGATTTCATACTCACGTATCGTTGCCCTACGAATCACATTACCTGTTCTTGATTCTGGTAGATGAACGATTTCGGCTAGAGTTTGATTTTGATATATTTCTTGCTCTATAGCTGCGATATGTTGCACATGCTTCATAACACTCTCATTTCCAGTAGAAAATCGTCCCAAAAGATTTGCTGCAGAGGATCCCCCTATAGAGGAAAATATCATCTTTTCTTGACCATCAACCGTTGCAATCTCCACAATTGTAGACATGGTATTGGGCAAGTCACTCCAGTTTAATTCGAGATGTTCAAAATCTTTGTCTTCGATCGATAGTATATACTGATTCTCTTTATATATATCTTGTAATTTTTTATTTAGAATTTCCTGTACGGGACTCCAGTGCATTTCTTGTTTTGATACAGGTTTAGAAGGAATATACAGATCGTCTAAAAAAGATGTAGAGTCACTGGCATCCTGATGCTGTAGATACCCTATACCTACCTCAGTATCTAGTGCTGTAGCTAGAGAAATTTCTTGCGTTTCATACCGTTTTACAAATGCTTCTTTAAACTGCTGCAAATGTGTTTCTGATGAAGTATTACTTATTCTATTTAACAGTTCTATTGCTCGCTTTAACTTATATCCCCATCGTATATTTAATTGATTAGATTGTGCCTGAGTATACATATCGGTCTGAAAAAGATATTTTAACTCAAAAGGAGTTTCCAGTTGTGCTACACGTTCACTAAGTTTTAGATATTCACTAGCTCGATTACCCAGTTTCTGATCTAGCTGCTTCAGAGTTTTTTTATAGTAGTTAATCTCTTTTAGTATCGTATCAGTATCTTCTATTTGACCTAAGCATGCTTCTAATTGTTCTAAAAAATCTTCTCCTGTTACAGAGGGTTCTATTTCGCTCACTAGAATTTGATTGTCTATCAATTCATTTATAAATTCTGAAGCTTCTTCATAAGTAATTTTATCATCGATTAATAAGGTTGCTAATTCTTTAACTTTTTTTCCTGATCTGGCACTCTCAATTATGGTTTCTAAATACCCTGTATATCCTACAGCTTCGATAGAGTGTTCTCGCAGATTATGTTTATTATATTTATATTCTATATATCGATATTGATTTCCGATTTTATAGAGGCTATTATTGGTAAACCATACTAATTGTCTTTTGATTACTTCTTCTTTGGCTATCTTTTGTGAGAAAGCTACCAAAAAATTCATATCAAATCGAGTTTGTCTTTGATAACTATCATGATTACACAATGCTATAGCTGTAGCCTTACCAAATGTTCCTATACTACAACCAGCAAACAATCCAAATGGAGTACAACGTGAACTCATTCTTGATAAATATTTTAATAAAGAAAATTCTAATCGTTTACTCTTTTTAGAATCTTTAAGCTGCCCTGATAGCCATTTTTCGATTTCAGAAAATAGCTCTGGTGATGCCATAAAAATAGCCTCCTTGATACTATCATTTTTCCAAATGTCTATAAACATTTCAATTGATATATCCCTCTCTTTGACAAGGTTATGATAAAAATTTAATGGTAAAAGGGGTGTTCTCAGACAGAACTCATCAAAAAAAGTATATGGGTTTTTTAGTTTCAAGAAGTATGATGTTATTCTAAGGTTTATCTATTTTGGATATAAATATACTATTTTTGTGCTAATTTTTTTTCTAATAA
>CAKMZM010000287.1 GCA_929200365.1 uncultured Flavobacteriaceae bacterium
CTGGTAACGGATTAGCTATTTACACCCCTGCATAACAGAATTCTGGTAACGGATTGGCTATTTACACCCCTGCATAACAGAATTCTGGTAGCAGATTAGTTTATGTAGATATTACCTATTTAAAAAATATCAACACACTAGTTAAACTGGAGCCAAAACAATGTATATCTTTATTACGTTATACATATTTATCTATAAATTTAACGGTTTTCTAATCGATCTACTATTTTTTAAAATGATAATTCTATCAAGTGACATACCTGACTACTCGACCAATCCTTCACCTTCCATATACAGTTCCTCTAATTGTTTTTTAACCTCATCAGATGGATTTTCCCACATCCCTCGTTGTATGGCTTCCAACAAACGTTCACTCATGTCTTTTAGTGCCCAAGGGTTATTTTGGGTAATAAATTCTTTGTTCTCAGGAGTTAATAAATAGCTTTCTGTAATACCTTCATACATAAAATCATCAATTAGGTTTGTCGTGGCATCGTAGGCAAACAGATAATCTAAAGTTGCTGCCATTTCGAATGCTCCTTTATACCCATGCCGTTGTACTCCTGCAATCCATTTGGGATTGACTACTCGTGATCGGTATACTTTTAGTAATTCTTCTTTTAATGTTTTTACCTTAGGTGTTTCTGGACGGGAATGATCTCCGAAATAGATTTCAGCTTCATTCCCTTTTATGGTCTTTACGGCATTTGCCAATCCCCCATGAAACTGGTAGTAATCATCGCTATCTAAAATATCATGTTCTCTGTTATCCTGATTTTGCATTACGATCTGCATTGCTTGTAATCGATACTGAAATGATTCATGTGCAGAAACTCCTTTTTTAGAATTACTGTAGGCATATCCACTCCAATTGATATATACTTTGGCAAGATCTTCCTGAGTTTGCCAGTTTTTCTCATCGATTACGGCTTGCAGCCCTGCTCCGTATGCTCCTGGCTTAGAGCCAAACACACGATATAAAGCGCGTTGTGAGGCTTCTTCTTGTGGTAATCCTTGTTCTTGCCATTGTGATTGTTCTGCCAAAAAACGTTTTCTGATGGGATTATCTTCTATAGATTCATCCAGATTCGCTAAGCGTGTAACCACTGCATTAAAAAGATTAATCACGTCGGGAAATGCATCTCTAAAAAATCCTGAGATGCGTAATGTAACATCTACTCTGGGTCTTCCTAATTTTAGTAAAGGGATTACTTCAAAATCGGTTACTCTTCGATTGGCATTTTTCCATAACGGGCGTACTCCCATTAATGCAAAAGCTTGTGCAATATCATCCCCTCCTGTACGCATGGTCGAGGTTCCCCATACCGAAATCCCAATAGTTTCGGGATAATCTCCGTTTTCTTGTAAATATCGATCAATAATGAGTTGTGCACTTTTCTCTCCCAAACGATAGGCCGTTTCAGTAGGAATGGTACGTACATCAACAGAATAAAAATTTCTACCTGTAGGCAACAAATCCAATCGACCTCGTGTTGGTGCTCCCGATGGTCCTGAAGGAACATAACATCCATTAAGCCCGCTTAATAAATACCGTAGTTCATCTGTAGTCTGTTGCACTGCAGTCAAAGTTGTAGATTTGATGTATTGTAACATCTGGTTTAATACAGGGTATTCTTCGGTTACAACATCGTTTTCTACATATGCAATCAATTGTCTTTTTACAATATTTTCTAATTGTTGAATCACGTGCCCTGCTGTTTTACAAAAAACACCTTCAATAGTCAACTCCATAGATTCTGTATACGCAACCTCAAGAATGTTTTTGGTAATTCCTAAATCTTTGGCCAGTGCTTGTGTGATTCCTTCCTGATGATATCCTGGTACACGATGCAATGCAATTAGTAAATCTATGAGTTGCTCATCTACGGGTGCTTTTCCAAAAACATGAAGCCCATCCCTAATCTGTGCTTCTTTTAATTCACACAAATACCCATCTAATTTGACTAATAACTCATCTACATCGTCTGAGGCGATCCCCAAATCTACATTGAGTCTGGTTTGGGTAACCAGATCAGCTATTTCCTTTTCTAATACTCGTGACCGTTTGGGATCTAAGGTAGAAGCTTCATAATATTCATCTACCAGATGCTCCAGTTTCATTAGACTACCGTAGCTTTCTGCTCGGGTCATCGGTGGAATTAAATGATCTATAATTACAGCTTGATTGCGTCGTTTTGCTTGTGTTCCTTCTCCAGGGTCATTAATGATAAACGGATAAAAGTGTGGTAATGCCCCGAATACGGCTGCTGGGAAACAGGTTTCGGGATCTAGTGAAACACTTTTTCCAGGTAACCATTCTAGGTTTCCGTGTTTTCCTAAATGAATCACAGCATCTGCCTGATAGTTCTGTTGTAACCAAAAGTAATAGGCAAGATATTGATAGGTTGGTGGCAGATCAGGAGAATGATAGATTGCCTGTGGATCCTGATTATACCCTCGGGATGGTTGAATACTTACAAAGATATTTCCCAATAAAAATCCAGATACTATAAACCCATCACCAGTATAATACGGATCATCTTCTGGTTTTCCCCATTGTGCCGTTATCTTGGTTTTTAATACTGAAGATAATCTCGAAAAACATACATCAAAATCTGATCGATCAAAAACTAATGCATGTGGTCTGGTCATTGTAGTGGTAACATCATTTGTGGTGACCTGTGTGATCCAATGCATAAGCTCTGTACCACTTTTTGGCAGTTGTTCTCCTACATTATATCCTTTGGTTTTAAGGGTATCTAATAAAACAATACAACTTTCGGGTGTATCAAGACCTACTCCGTTTGCAAGACGACTATCCTTATTCGGGTAATTCGGTAAAATGATCGCTACCTTTTTATCTATATTCTTTTTATACTGCAATGCTGCCCATCGCTGAGCTAATTCTGCCATAAAATCGCAGGCAGGAATATGGGCTTCATATTTTAAAATAGAACTATCGGTAAGTGTATCCTTACTAATTTCTTTTTTAAACGAAACCGCGCGACCAATAATCCGTCCGTCAATTTCTGGTAAAGCGATATTCATTGCAATATCGGTTGGCGGTAACCCAAAGAGTCCTTCCTCCCAAACTTGCTTATTAGCCGTAGATAATATGGCTTGCAAGACAGGAATTTTAAGTTTTTCGAAAATAAACGATGAGCCATCCATGGGTTTGATCGTAAACCCCGTAGTATTAATAATAGTATGTACGGCACGTTTACCATTATGAGTCATCAAACCCTCCACTTGTTCTAATAACTTCGAATCTCTAAGGTTA
>CAKMZM010000288.1 GCA_929200365.1 uncultured Flavobacteriaceae bacterium
TCCAATACAAAAGATAACACTTCTCCTGTAGCCCCATTAGGAAAAGCAATTCCTAATAACGCTGAAATAGTAGGTGCAATATCTGGGATATATGTTTGCTGAGTCGTACTTCCTTTTTGTATGCCTTGCCCAAAAAATAATAAAGGCACATGTGTATCATAGGTAAAACCACTGCCATGAGTAGAACCTGTTCTAGAATATAAGACAGTAGCAGGTTCTAATACACATACTACATCCCCACTCCTTTTTTGATCATATCCTTTTTGAACCAATGCTGCAATACCACTGGTATATTCACCTGCTTCTAATTGAGTTCTGGTAAATACTCTGTCAATCTGATTTTCCTGAAGTATATAATGAGTCAGCTCTTTCTCTAGCAGATTAGGTGCTATTGCATGTTTTTTCAGTATTTTATAATCAAAAAATACTTGACCATTTGATATGTTTTCGATCAATCCGTCTACTTTAAATTTCTCTTTTACAAATGCTCCAACCTTAGTTATAAGTGCATCTCTATCAAAATAACCTGCCGGGATTTTAACTGATTGTAAATACGATGGTACATGAACCGCTCCGTGATCGGCTGTAAGAAAAACTGTATATTGCCCCTTACCCACTTTAGTATCCAGGACATCAAAAAAACGTTCTAAATCTTTATCCAATCGCAAATATGTATCCTGAATTTCTTTGGAATTGACCCCAAAACTATGCCCTACATAATCTGTACTGGAAAAACTTACGGCAAGAAAATCTGTAATTGTATCTGCCCCTAACTCTTCTCCTTCAATTGCAGCAATTGCAAAATCGGTGGTTAAACTATTTCCATAAGCCGAAGCTTTAATAATATCATAACCAGAATTTTGATCTTTTAGCTTAGCTAAATCATAAGGAAATGTAGCTGTTTCTTTACCCTTATATCCTTCTTCAAACTGATTTTGATCGGGACCGCTCTCTGTGTATGTATTAATATCATAAAGAGTATTCCAGACCTTTAAGTAAGATGCTACCTGATTAGAGGCATTAAATTTTTTAACCCAATCTGGTAATTCATTACAATAATAAGTACTTGTTATCCATTTTCCTTCATCTTTACCTCTAAACCAATATGCGCCATTAGCAGAATGACCAGCTGGTAAAATAGCCCCCCGGTCTTTTAAAGCAATACCAATTGTTTTTCCTTTGAGTTGTGTATGCAGTCTGTTTTGATCACTTACCGTAGATGTTTTCATACGGCGAGGAGACATTCGTTCTGATTCACTATCCGACCCTACAGCCTTAACCAGAGAATCACTTGCACAGTATACCACTTTTTTACTAAACTTGTCATACCAGCTATTAGAGATAATCCCATGATTTTTTGGGGTAGTTCCTGTATATACAGACGCATGCCCTGGTGCTGTATACGTAGGCACATAATTAAAATGATTGTTTTTGCAATTAAAACCTTCAGTAATCATACGTTTAAAGCCTTTATCTCCAAACCGATGATAAAAACGGGTTAAATAATCATATCGCATTTGATCCACAACAATACCCACTACCAAACGTGGCGAAGTATTAATCTTCACAACTTCTTGTGCTTTACAAAGCAAACAACATAGTGTAAGCAATGTGATCAGGAATATTTTCTTTGTCATTATATTTTTAATCTTATGATAGCTAAAATACAATTAATACAATTGTAAAACTTTAATAGAAGGTTAAATGCTATGGATATTTTTTTTTCTATTTTAGCTCTTCTAATTATAATGCATGTTTTACTTAGAGGATATTGGTCGCTATTTTTTAATGCTAAAAGGGGTTTTTAGTCGAATGACTAAAGCTTCTGTTATACGAAATCTAATATTTAAGGAAATAGATGATTTAATCATAGGATCTTTAGGGATAACAGTATTCCTGGCTTTTTTTATTGGTGCTGTTGTAGCTATTCAAACTGCACTCAATCTTACCAATCCGTTAATCCCCAAAAAACTTATTGCGTTTGCTTCAAGGCAATCTGTAATACTTGAATTTGCTCCTACCTTTATTTCTGTGATTATGGCAGGTAAGGTGGGTTCTTTTATTACCTCTAGTATTGGTACTATGCGGGTAACAGAACAGATTGATGCCTTAGAAGTAATGGGTATCAATTCTCTTAATTACCTAGTTTTTCCTAAAATTATTGCAATGTTTATGTACCCCTTTGTTATTGCAATAGCAATGTTTACAGGAGTATTTGGGGCATATATTGCCGGAGTTTATGGCGGGTTTATCTCTAGTTCAGAGTTTTTGACTGGACTACGAGAAGAGTTTATACCTTACCATCTAGTATATGCGTTTATAAAGACTTTTTTATATGCGTTCTTGCTGGCAACCATTCCGTCGTTTCATGGGTATTATATGAAAGGTGGTGCATTAGAAGTCGGTAAAGCAAGTACCTCTGCGTTTGTATGGACTACAGTTTCTATCGTTATATCTAATTATATTCTCACTCAATTATTATTAAGCTAATGATAGAAGTTACTGATCTACATAAAGGTTTTAATGGAGAAGAAATTCTAAAAGGAATCACTACTACTTTTGATCGGGGTAAAACCAATCTTATCATTGGTACCAGCGGAAGCGGTAAAACGGTTTTCTTAAAATGTTTACTCGGGCTTTTTACACCAGAACAAGGCTCTATTTGCTATGATGGCAGTACATATTCTGACCTTAATGAACAACAACAACGAGATCTTAGAGAACAGATGGGAATGGTTTTTCAAGGGAGTGCTCTGTTTGATTCTATGACAGTAGAAGAAAATGTAATGTTTCCGCTAATGATGTTTACTAAACAAAAAAAGGAAAAAATGCTAGAAAGAGTTCACGAGGTTTTAGATCGTGTACATCTTGAAAATGCCGAGAAAAAACTGCCTTCAGAAATTAGTGGTGGGATGCAAAAACGTGTTGCTATTGCAAGAGCTATAGTAACCAGACCAAAATATCTGTTTTGTGATGAACCCAACTCTGGACTTGATCCCAGAACCGCTATTGTAATAGATAATCTTATTAAAGAAATTACCGAAGAATATAATATTACCACTGTGATTAACACCCATGATATGAATTCGGTAATGGAAATCGGAGAAAAAATTGTTTTTCTGAAATATGGAAATTTAGAATGGGAAGGAGACAAAACTCAAATATTTAAAACCGATAATAAGGCTGTAACTGATTTTGTATACTCTTCTAATTTGTTTAAAAAAGTTCGGGATGCTCAATTAAAAGGACTATAGTTAAGAGCATGTTTAA
>CAKMZM010000289.1 GCA_929200365.1 uncultured Flavobacteriaceae bacterium
AAGACTGGCAATTTGATTGGTTACTAGAAAAAGCTGGCTGGGAAATTAAAGCCAGACATAAATGGACACACCCCGTTAAAAAGATTGGTTTACGACCACTATTAAGACTTTTTACACCGAGATACTATATTGTATATGCCGAAAGAGCTAAAAATTCTTAGTTTCTCTCTTTTTAGTTTTTTAACTTTAAACCTGAAACCAAAAACTTCAATTATTTATTGAATATATATATTATCATACCTACTCATAATGAAGAGCGTTTTATAGCAAAGACTCTCGATTCTCTGGTTTCGCAAACACTCATTCCTACCAAAATAGTAGTAGTTAATGATAATTCTACAGACCATACAGAGGATATCATAAACGAATATGCAAATACATATAACTATATATCTATTGTAAATACATACACTACCAAAGATCATATGCCTGGAAGCAAAGTGATTAATGCCTTCTATCAGGGATTCAACACATTAGATACAAACTATGATATTATTTGTAAATTCGATGCCGATCTTATCTTCCCGCCAGATTACTTAGCCAAAATTGTTCATCATTTTCAGAAAAATGATACAATAGGAATGGTAGGTGGTTTCTGTTATATCGAAAAAGACAAAAAATGGGTTTTAGAAAATTTAACCAGCAAAGATCATATTCGGGGTGCTTTAAAAGCATACCGAAAAGCATGTTTCGAAGATATTAACGGGCTTAAACCAGCAATGGGTTGGGACACTATAGATGAGTTATTAGCCCAATATCACAATTGGAAAATACAAACCGATACTTCTTTACATGTTAAACACTTAAAACCAACTGGAAACACATACAACCCGAAAGCAAAATATAAACAAGGAGAAGCTTTTTATCGTATGCGATATGGTTTTTGGATTACATTAATTGCTTCTGTAAAATTAGCTCTTCTAAAAAAACGACCAGGCTTAATCGGGGATTATCTAACTGGGTATTATAAAGAAAAAAGAAAAAAGCAATCATTTCTGGTATCTGAAACAGAAGGAGCATTTATTCGTAAACTTCGTTGGAAAAAAATGAGAAAAAAGCTCATATAACAAATCGCTTCAATCAGAAAAACTAATATTTCTTTAACTTTTTTGCAGTAAATTATGCTTACATTGGGACATTAATTTTATTAAAAATAACCTCATGAAAATCAAATCTCTTCTTTGGGCATTAAGTTGCATACTATGCTTAGCTTCTTGTAATAAAGGAAATAAAACAGAAAAAGCAGACTATGTCCTTTTCTCTGGAAAAGTAAGTAATACTTCAGAAAATGAAATTAATGTATACGGAAATGATAATGATTTCCAAAAAGCAATACAAATTAATGAAGACGGTACATTCTCTGATACCTTAAAGATAGAGTCTAAAGGTTTCTATACCTATAAAATTGGTCGGGAAAAATCATATTTGTACTTAGATCAGGGAGATCAATTAGAATTGACAATAGACACCAAACAATTTGATGAGAGCATAAAGTATACAGGTACTGCTGCAGATCCCAATAATTATTTAGCCAAAAAAACTTTGATTCGAGAAACTCTTTTTACCAATAATACAAGAAGCTATAAAGAACTTTTTCTTAAAGAAGCAGATGAGTTTAAAGAATTAATATCACAAAACAAACAGGCTAAAAACGACGCGTTTAAAAAGTATAAAGATTTAGATCCCGAATTTGTAGCTACCCAAACCAAGGATAACCATTATCAGTATTTACATATGTTAAACAGGTATCAGTCTGCTCATAGGTATTATACCAAAAAAGAAGACTTTGAGACACCAGAAGGTTTTTTGAATGAATTAAAAGATTTTAATATTGATAATGCCGAAAATTATAAAACATCAAAAGCATACAAAAGATTAAGCGCTGATATTTTTCACAGAATTTCTAAAGAAAAAGCAGATAAGGACAGTATTTCTATAGGTAAAGCAATGATGGAGAATTTGACTCAGATAAAAAGTAAAAATATTAGAGATGGTCTTATGAAAAATATAGCATATCAGGTATCTCCAGAAAATGAGAACGCTGCAGAATTATATGATATGCTCATAGCAGTCTCAGACAATGAAGAATTTAAAACTGAGCTCACCAAAAAGTTCGAAAAAATAAAAGTATTGGTTAAAGGCAATGTCTCTCCCACATTTAATGATTATGAAAATTACAAAGGAGGAACAACTTCATTAAGTGATCTTAAAGGAAAATATCTATACATCGATATTTGGGCTACCTGGTGTGGTCCTTGCAAAAAAGAAATCCCACACCTAAAGAAAATTGAAAAACAATACCACAATAAAAATATCGAATTTGTAAGTATTTCGATTGATAAAAAGCCACAATACGATGCCTGGAGAACAATGGTTAAAGAAAAAGAATTGGGTGGAGTTCAATTATTCGCAGACAACGATTGGAAATCTCAATTCATTGTAGATTACGACATCAAAGGAATACCCCGGTTTATCCTAATCGATCCCGAAGGTAAAATTGTAAATGCCAATGCACCAAGGCCATCTAGCTCTAAACTTGTAGAAATTTTTAACAAATTACAGATTTAAGTGCAAAGCAGTATAGTCTATATAAACAAAGCCATAACAGTGATGTTATGGCTTTTTATGTTTAGAGTATGTTCAACTCAAATTATATATTAGAAAATCTATCGCTTTATTATATGGCAAGTTTCACTAGAACCCTTCGACATGTCTACTATTGACGTTTTTCATAGCAATTTGTTTTTCATTAAAAAAGGTGATTATTACCCATGTCGACATGGGAATACCCCTTTGTCTATACGGGATCGAAACCTTAAAAAGGTAATTCGAGCCGATAATTTAATGCTACGAGCTAGTGTATTGCAGCTTCGAAGCCGTAGATTAACACTTAAAAATGATTAATTACGGAATAAAAGCTATGGTTTATGGCTTTTTTGCATCCCAATAATAGGTGGCAATCCAAAAAAAGGTGGTTCGAACTACCTTTTTAATCTTTCGAGTCAGCTCTTTAATATCTCGAAGATCTTCGGTACTGCTTCAAACTACCCCACAAGGTACTTCAAAATATAATTCTAATACAAAAAACCGTCTTACCCATCCTTACAAACATTTCGATAAAGCTTCGAGTGACCATAAGAAAAAACTATTCCAATACAAAAGATAACACTTCTCCTGTAGCCCCATTAGGAAAAGCAATTCCTA
>CAKMZM010000290.1 GCA_929200365.1 uncultured Flavobacteriaceae bacterium
GCACGAGCATCGTCCGCATTGGCACGAGCATCGTCCGCATCGGCACGAGCATCGTTCACATTAGCATTTTATGGTGTTCTCAAATATGGAGACCTTTACAGTCCATGATGAATTTAAAGTAAATATAAATCACGGTATAATACCTTTTAAAAATGAATAAAATAATTTATATTACCTTAGGGATATTAATTTTATTGATAGGCATAGGTTAGGTTACTATGTTTATCAAAAATCCTTATACTTAGAAACTTATAAGAGCCCAGATGGAAAATATGAAATTGTGATTAAAAGAACGAGGGGGTTATTTACTTCTACTGTACCAGATAATGGGGGCAGACAATTTACCTGTAGAGGTTGTCCTAAAAGAGAGCTCAGACAAAACCATAGGAGAAAGTAATAACAATTCACAATGTAGTATTTTTTATGGTAGTATCGAGATCGCTTGGGATACGAAAACCAATGGTTATGGTATGGCAAAGCAAGAACTATAGATTTCAACACAGGTAAAGTAGAATGCTAGAAACTAATATATGAAATACGATAATGACCCACAAGTATTAAGTGTAGAAGAATACATCGCACAACGCGAAAAGGAAGCCAAAGAAAAAGGAGAACCAAAACCGCGTATACGCCCCAATATTAACCACACCAGTTTTGTACTAAACGAGGTAGAAGAAGTAAATTTGGAGTATACAGGCAAGAATGAGGTGTTACAAATAAAACTCTCTGATAGCGAAGGGGCAGAAGTAAAATACAAAACAGAAATCCATAGTAACCAAGAGTATACCTACCAAGTTAGTAAACTCGACGAAAAAGACCAAGATAAGCTAGATACAGACTTAAAAAAGATACGATGGTGTTTTTGGATACCCAAAATCAAAGGTTTTGAAAAAACACAGGTAAAAAACTTTATCGCCAGTATCAATAAACCAGAGCATAGTACCGATTTTTTATCAGGTCTTACAGATGATACTGCAAAAATGAATGCCATAAAACAACATGGCATACTATATGCCAAAAAAGAAGTGGTAGAAAAAGAAGGTAAAAAAACTGCCGTACTCAACGTAAAGTTTTCTAAATGGTTAGACGGGTATAACATAAAAGTAGAAGCCTACCTAAGTGGTAAAAGAGGAAAAGGAGATACCGTGGCTACCAGATTGCTTACCGCCAGCCCAGAGATAATCGAAGCCTATTGGCTTAATGCCTCGGGCAAAAAAATAACCCATACAGGATATCAACAAGATGTATACCTGTACCTCAAAACCTTGGGGCTACAAGGCAAAACTATAAAAACACAGGTGTTTGACAAAGATATGCACCCCAACCCTGTGCCCAGAGTTGGTACAGACGATCCCGTAGCTTGGAAAAACAACCAGATAAAAATAGAAAACCGTGAGGTTATCAAGCAGTTTAAGGTAGGAGATAAAACAAGATACAAAGAAGCCCAACAAGACGAAGCCGCAGAAGATAACCCTTTTGTAGGGCTATATGATTTTAAAAATAAGATAGGATATGACTTAGAGCTGTATATACATATCGCCAATAGCGATACCCTAAAAATAGAAAATGTAAAATCCAGATACGGGCAATTAAACTTAACCCCAGAAGAAAAGATCATTACCAGCTATTTTGCCAAAACCGAAACAGAAAAAGTACAAGCCGATGCGCCAGAGGTAACAGACAAAAAAACAAAGAAAACCAAACTACCCCCCAAAGCCAAAGTACCCTATTACAAAAAAATAGACAATGGTGTACTGGGTCAAAACATACAACTTGTGGCAGAATGTGCCAATCTTGAAGGTAAAGAAGTAGTGTTTAAACTTTATGAAAAAGAACCCTTGCTGGCAGAAAAAAATACAGCACTTACTGTATTGCAAAACGATACAGAAGTAACCGAGATCAAAACAACGGTAGCAGATGGTTTTGCTGTGGCAGAGATTGAGTTACGGCAAAAAAGTGATGAAAATTTTAAGAAGTGGTTGACTACTTTAAAAATTGATGGAAAACCCAAAGATCGAAAGAAAACATATTTTTGGATTGAGACCGAGATAAAGGAGTCGGATATTCCCTTAAAAAAAGAGTTCTTAAAACAAAATACATTTGAAGTAATTAGTACTAACTGGCATGAACCAGTTGATGATCCGCAAATTGCGTTATGGAATAGTGAGGGGGTTAAAAAACCACAGAGCAATACCTTTGGTATGGGACGTGGAAGGCTTCATACAGGAATAGATATTTTTGCTCTGGAGGGCTCAAATGTATATGCGTGTTTAGATGGAACTGTATATGAGAAAAGGTGGCATGGAGGATATGGTTGGACCATAACCCTAAAAATTAACAATCCACAGGAATTGGCAAACCGCAAGAAAGAATATACACACGCCTATACTACTGATAAAAATTCTGGATCTAAGTTTACAGAAAATAAAAATCCGATTTATCTGTTTTATGCTCACTTGCAGGATGTTTTTGTGAAAAAAGGTCAGAAAGTAAAGTCAGGAAAAAAAATTGGGCTTAGTGGTATTTCAGGGGTTACCAAAGGCACTCACGATCCCCACGTACATTTTAATATTTTTAGTAGCATATATGCTATCGGCAAAGAGAGTTACAAGAAAAAATATCTTGCCGATCCTGCACTATATGTTTATTGGAAAACAGAGGAAGAATTAACTGAAGATGATAAGAAAATACAAAAAATTCGTACAGATAAGGGAAAATTAATCAATAAAAAGCCAAAACTTTCAAATGTAAATTAGATGAAATATAGTTTATTTATTTATTTATTTATTTATTTATTCAATGGTTGCAATAATTCTAATAATACTATTGTGAGCGAAATGGATACTATTACAAAAAAAACGACTGATATTAGTTTGGAAAAGAAGAATATTCTTTTTGACACTCTATCCATACAACAAGTAATTTTTAATAAGGAATCATTCTATTTGTCATATTTAGAATTAAAGAAAAAAAGGAAAGATTCAATGGTCGTATCAGATTGGTCTTGTGGTCATCCATTTGAATGGAAAAATGACACAGTAGATTTTTGGTCATATTATACCAAAAATTTAGAGTATATCACCAATAAAGAAGAAAGTATATTATACTCAGGAAGAATTGGAAACAATAAATTAAAAATTAAACATCAAAGTATAGAATT
>CAKMZM010000291.1 GCA_929200365.1 uncultured Flavobacteriaceae bacterium
AAAATATAAAATCTAATACAGATCAAGAGTAGATAGCCGAAGCATACAACTTCGGCTTTAATAATATCATCATTTCGCTCTCTTAAAAATTTTATGTAGTTTGGCTATCCGAAATAGTCTACGCATAATGAGTGTAAGGAATTGGCATATAGGTCTATTGGTTTTTACGTTATTTTCATGTAAAAATTTTGTGCTTAAAAAAGAGCATAAAGACGATATCATAGAAGAAGGATTAGAGAAACTAAACCGGAACGAGGTAGAGCAACCTCCACTATTTGCAGTTTGTAAACGAAAATCTGAAGAAGAACTAGAACAGTGCTTTCAGAATACAATCACACAGCATATACATAATGATCTTATAAAACATACGATTACTGTAAAAGAAGCTGTTAATGATACCATATGGGTTCCTTTACTTATAACCAAAGAGGGGGAAATCATACTCGAAGATTTTAATTTACCCCCCAATATAGAAACGCAAATCCCAGATCTAAAAGACAGTTTAGAAAAAAGTATTCATTCTTTACCAAAGGTTAAACCAGCCCATACGCGAAGTACACCTGTAACTACACTCTACAAACTTCCTTTGGTAATACATATCGATTAAAGCTGTACTTATTCTTAATTGCTTAGCTTTGTAATATAAAACAATCCCTTCTTTTGAGTAGCGAAAAAATTATACTAGGTATTGATCCCGGAACCACGATTATGGGGTTTGGACTTATTAAAGTTCAAAATAAGAAAATGTCTTTTCTACAATTAAATGAACTTCAACTCAGTAAATATGATGATCATTATATAAAGCTAAAACTTATTTTTGAACGTACCGTAGAACTTATTGACACCTACCACCCCGATGAAATTGCAATAGAAGCTCCTTTTTTTGGTAAAAATGTACAATCGATGCTTAAACTGGGGCGCGCTCAGGGAGTAGCCATGGCGGCAGGACTAAGTCGTGAAGTACCTATCACAGAGTATTCTCCAAAAAAAATCAAAATGGCAATTACCGGTAATGGTAATGCTACCAAAGAACAGGTTGCAAAAATGTTACAGAATCTCTTACAGCTCAAAACCCTACCCAAAAACCTGGATTCTACCGATGGTCTTGCCGCAGCGGTATGCCATTTTTATAATATGGGTCGAGCCAACATCGTAGGCAAAAGCTATACAGGTTGGGCGGCTTTTGTAAAACAGAACGAAAAACGGGTAAAAAAATAGGTGTAACTCCAAAAACTTAATCTTATCAGCGGTATTTATATTCATATCCCTTTTTGTAAGCAAGCTTGCCATTATTGTGACTTTCATTTTTCGACCTCAATGAAGAAAAAAGATGAAATGATTACCGCCTTGTGTACCGAAATTAAATTGCGAAAACCAGAAATCGATACCAATGACACAATCAAAACCATATACTTTGGTGGTGGCACACCAACTGTACTGTCAATAGATGAATTGCAGCGTATAATTAATGTAATTTATAAATACTATCAAGTTGCCAAAGATGCCGAAATTACTATAGAAGCCAACCCTGATGATCTTACCGAAGAAAAAATAAAATTACTGGCCAAAAGCAAAGTAAATCGTTTGAGTATAGGTATCCAGTCTTTCTTTGAAGAAGACCTCAAAATGATGAACCGTGCACATAATGCCAAAGAAGCTAAAAAATGCCTCGCTGTCGCGACCAGCTACTTTGAGAATATCTCGATAGACTTAATCTACGGCATCCCAAATATGTCAATAGATCAATGGAAACAAAATATCCAATTAGCACTAGATTTTAAAGTGCCACATATCTCCTGCTATGCTTTAACAGTAGAACCTGATACCGCCCTGCCAAAATTAATTGAAAAAGGAAAAATCCCATCGATCGATGATCATTTGACACAAAAACATTTTGAAATCCTTGTAACCTCTTTAGAAAAAGAAGGCTATCTGCATTATGAATTATCTAATTTTGGCAAACTAGGATATTTCAGCAAAAACAATACAGCATATTGGCAAGGGAAACATTATCTGGGTATTGGACCTTCTGCACATTCATACAATGGAAAACAACGAAGCTGGAACATTAATAATAATGTGAAATATATCAAAGCGTTACAACAAAATCAACTACCCCGAGAGGTTGAAGACTTAACCATTACCGATGCCTACAATGAATATATAATGACAGGATTACGTACCATTTGGGGTGTATCTCTGCAAAGAATAGAAAAGAATTTCGGAAAAAAATACAAAGAGTACCTTCTTAAACAAGCTCAAAAACATATCGATACTCATCTCTTATGTTTAAATAATGATACGTTATTGGTAACCAAAAAAGGAAAGTTTTTGAGTGATGGTATTGCAAGTGATCTTTTCTTATTAAATTTAGAGTAATTTTTTTCCTAAAAATAGTTAGAAGAACCTATGATCGCAACCATAGAACACCATGATCAATCCTATACAATTGATCTTTCAAAACCGTTAGATATATCCATTCCTTTAAGAGCATCACAAGAAAATGTAAATGCCTGGTATATTGATAGCCCAAGAATTGAGCCTGTAACCAATGGGGAATGGATTGGAAAAGTATCTGAAGGAGCCTCAACCAACTTTAATACTATTTATTTCAACCCCCATGGTCATGGCACTCATACCGAATGCGTTGGCCATATCACACCCGAATTCTACAACATCAATGATGCGTTAAAGCACTACTTTTTTATCGCCGAAGTCGTTTCTATTTTACCAGAAAAACAAGGAAAAGATCAAATAATTACCAAAAATCATATTGAAAATGCACTAACTGCTGTGCAACCCGAAGCACTCATTATAAGAACGCTTCCTAATACAGAGGAGAAATGCAGTAAACACTACTCTAATACCAACTGGCCTTATCTTACAGAAGCTGCTGCCAGGTATATAAGAAAATTGAATATAGACCACCTTCTTATTGATTTGCCGTCGGTCGATAAAGAAAAAGATGATGGAAAATTATTAGCCCACAAAGCCTTCTGGGATTACCCCAAAGCTACCAGACATCATGCCACCATCACAGAAATGATTTATGTAAACAATAACATTTCTGACGGGAAATATCTTCTCAATCTTCAGATAGCATCTTTTGTAAATGACGCCTCACCAAGTAAACCTGT
>CAKMZM010000292.1 GCA_929200365.1 uncultured Flavobacteriaceae bacterium
ATAGGTCGTAAAAAACGTATCTAAAACATTTTGGATACAAAATTGAAGTTTCATTTTTTAAAACTATTGATCCTTATATTCGCATATATGTAAAAACATAAATATGCTTACAAAAGTCTATGGAAGTGCAGTTTTTGGAGTCGAGGCAACATCCATTACAGTAGAGGTTAATATTGACAAAGGAATAGGGTATCATCTTGTGGGGTTACCAGATAATGCGATACGAGAAAGCAGTTATCGTATAGCTGCTGCTTTGCAAAACAACGGGTACAAATTGCCAGGAAAGAAAATAACCATTAATATGGCTCCTGCAGACTTAAGAAAAGAAGGATCTGCATATGATCTTACTCTGGCTTTAGGGATTCTTGCAGCAAGCTCACAAATCAAAGGAAGTACAATTTCAGAATATTTGATTATGGGAGAACTATCTCTTGATGGGGGTTTGCAACCTATTAAAGGAGCACTACCTATTGCAATCAAAGCACGTGAAGAAGGATTTAAGGGGTTTATACTTCCAAAACAAAATGCTAAAGAAGCAGCAATCGTGGATCACTTAGAAGTATACGGAGTAGAAAATATCAGAGAAGTAATTGACTATTTTGATGAAAAAGGAGAGCTTGAGCAAACTATTGTAGATACCAGAGAAGAATTTTATACAGCCTTAGATAATCCTGAGTTTGATTTTGCCGATGTAAAAGGACAAGAAAGTATAAAACGATGTATGGAGATTGCAGCAGCTGGAGGTCATAATATTATTTTGGTAGGTCCACCAGGTAGTGGTAAAACGATGCTGAGTAAAAGATTACCTAGTATTTTGCCACCCATGTCATTACAGGAAGCTTTAGAAACTACAAAAATACATAGTGTAGTAGGGCGCATTAAAGATAATGTAGGATTAATGGCGCAACGCCCATTTCGTAGCCCACATCATACTATTTCTAATGTAGCATTAGTAGGTGGCGGTAGTTATCCGCAACCTGGTGAAATTTCATTATCTCATAACGGAGTATTATTCTTAGATGAATTACCAGAATTTAAAAGAGAAGTACTAGAGGTAATGCGTCAGCCTCTAGAAGATAGGGAAGTAACAATCTCTAGAGCAAAATTTACCGTAACATATCCATCTAGTTTTATGTTGGTAGCTAGTATGAATCCAAGCCCTGGAGGCTATTTTAATGACCCTAATGCACCAGTAACCTCTTCTCCTGCAGAAATGCAACGTTATCTGAGCAAGATTTCGGGACCATTATTAGATCGAATTGATATTCATATTGAGGTTACACCAGTGCCATTTGATAAACTTAGTGAGGAACGAAGAGGAGAAGCTAGTATAGAGATTAGGGAAAGAGTAATCAAAGCTAGAGATATTCAAACCAAAAGATTTATCAAATCTCAGACCATGCATTATAATGCTCAGATGGGAGTAAAACAAATTAGGAAGTATTGTGTTTTGGACAAGGTTTCAAAAGAGTTATTGAAGACAGCTATGGAACGATTAAATCTGTCTGCCAGAGCATACGATCGTATTTTAAAAGTTTCGAGAACTATAGCAGATTTAGAAGGGGAAGAATCAATTTTAGGAGATCACATTTCTGAAGCAATACAATATCGTAGTCTTGATCGCGATGGCTGGTTGGGATAGGCAGTTTAAACCACTTCAATGTGTGTTTTATAACTCCAAAACATGATTTTTTTATGCTTACAACCTCTATTTTTACTCTAAAATTAAAAAAAGAGCTATTTTTTCAGTAGCAAACTGTTGCATTTACTACCAAAACAAAATAATATAACGCCTGCTTCCAAACATTCATTTATTTATTTCACTTTTACTACTAGGAATTTCATAAGAAATCTTTATACGATTATCTTATTTGTTGCATAATTTAACAATTATTTGTATATTATTATTAATCAGTATATCAATTAGTTATGAATATTCAGTATTTTTTTAATAGATTTTCAGATGAGCTTAAATGTAATGCTCATTCTTCACGAGATCAATATTAATGTAAATAATCTAAGTTTAAGATTACTTTGAGAAGTATTACCTTCTGATACAATGAACATAAAACCTTAAATAAAGCGGGCTATATCAAAATGAAAATAATGAAGTGACCAAAACAATTAATAGTCACATGTAAAATTATTTTCCAATACATAGTTTTGAAAGCAATTTATGAAATTATAACTTTACTGAATAAAATACATATTATTATGAACGGAGTATATATTTTGAACACAAAAAAACTATTACTTATATTGGTAATACCATTCTTTTTTATGCAGATTAAGGCACAAAACGATCAGATTTCTATTCAATCTATTAATGAACAAGAATTTGTTGTTCGTAGTCTTAATGGAATTCCTTATACAATTATTTTGGAAGAGAGCAATAGTGATGGGCAATTTCATTTAGGAAGTAACAGAAGTCTTACTTTTAAAAAAGAGGATATGATTGGTAAAAGAAGTGTCATGAGAATTGTATTTGAGGATGAGATATACCACTCTTTGGAGAATAAACTGATCAAACAATATCAGACAGATTTGCAATGGATCGAATCCTTACTTGAAGTTAAAGAAGGAGAATTTAAAAAACTCCCATCACGTCCTGTTTTTACAGATAATGGTTTAGAGAAACTAAAATCAACAGTATTTGAATATGTTACCACCGACAAAAAAGAAGAATACTTTAATCAATGGATAGAAAAGATAAACTATTCTGTTGGTGCGGTAAGTTTTTTTAGAGAGCTATTTGTTGCATCTAATGGAGAAAATAATGCACAACGGCATAATTTTTTGCCAATCAATATATACGAAGAACTTCAGAAATATAAATAAAATTAGTTAGAACAAAATATAAACAGTCAGTTTAGTAGTATATCCATGATGGGAACTTTTGTTTGCTTTTGGTGGTGTTTTGTTAGGGCAAACAGGATGTGGAATATCTAACCCTGAGACAAGGTTAGATTTACACATCCAATTTTGCTAAAGTTTATTAAGGTTTACTTTTCTTTTTAATTATATTCCTTACTTCCTCATAAGAAACAGGATAAAAG
>CAKMZM010000293.1 GCA_929200365.1 uncultured Flavobacteriaceae bacterium
GTAGAAGTATAGATTGTGTTGGGTGTACGACAAATTTCCCTTTTCAAAGATATTGGTATCTTAACTTCCTAAAGCAAAACTAACTCCCCTTTGGGAAGGTTGAGTTGGGATGTGTAAAACATAAAAGAAAGATATTGTTAACTTTTCGTGTTTCTATGAAAAAATAGAAATTTGTCGTACACCCATTGTGTTTTAATCAGATTTATTATGATAATTTTTACACTAACTTAAGAGAAGAGTTTCTACTTTTGATCATAAACTCATTTAATTTTTTTTATTCTCAACTTAAAAATTTATAACCTAAAGAATGAAGTACACTACATTACCAGATACAGATATACGCGTAAGTAAAATATGCCTGGGTAGCATGACCTGGGGTGAACAAAATACTGAAGAAGAAGGGCATCAGCAGTTAGATTATGCTATTGATCAGGGAGTTAATTTTATTGATACAGCAGAGTTGTATTCTGTACCTGCACATAAAGACACCCAAGGAAGCACCGAAAAAATTATTGGAACATGGCTCAAAAAAACAGAAAAACGAGATGAGGTGGTTATTGCTACAAAGATTGTAGGACCAAGAGATTTTGCAAGTCATATTCGCACAGGAGGTTTTACCAGAGAAGAGCTTACCGATGCAATTAATAAAAGTTTACAACGATTACAAACAGATTATATAGATCTATACCAGTTACACTGGCCGGAACGAAATACTAATTTCTTTGGGGTTAGAGGATATACTCACGACGAATCAGAGCGGTGGAATGATAATTTTAGTGAGGTATTAAGCTATCTTCAGGATTTCATTACAGAAGGAAAAATAAGACAAATAGGGCTTTCTAACGAGACACCTTATGGAGTAATGCGCTATGCTGAAGAAGCTCGAAAAGGAGCACCAAAAATGATTACAGTTCAAAATCCGTATAATTTATTAAACCGAAATGATGAAGTGGGGCTTACCGAAGTTTTACACCGTGAGCATATAGGACATTTACCATATTCGCCTCTTGGTTTTGGGCAATTAACAGGAAAATATCTTGATGAAACTCCCAAAAATGGAAGAGTAACCTTGTTTCCACAATATTCAAGATACCACAATAAAAAATCATTTGAAGCAACACGTGCCTATAATGAGATTGCAAAGAAACATGGGATAAGTCTTACACAAATGGCTTTGGCATTTATAAATGACCGCCCTTTTGTAACCAGCAATATTATTGGTGCAACATCACTGGATCAGTTAAAAGAAAATATTGGCAGTATCGATATTACCCTTTCTGATGCAATTTTAGATGAGATTGAAGCAGTACATGAAAATAATCCTAATCCTGCTCCTTAACCAAATAAATACTCGACAACATCTTCGATTTTGGCAACCATCTGAATTTGAATTTGAGTGTTTTGCAGAGATATTTTATTGTATTTAGAAACAAAGATAGTAGAGAAACCCAGTTTCTCTGCTTCTTGTATTCGTTGTTCTGCTTTGGTTACTGGGCGTATTTCTCCTGCCAAACCAACCTCTGCTGCAAAGCAAAAGTCTTTTGGGATAGGAATATCCTCGCTAGAAGATAATATGGCAGCAACTACCGCCAGATCAATTGCAGGGTCATCTACAGAAATCCCCCCTGTGATATTAAGGAATACATCTTTGGCTCCGAGTCTAAAACCAGCACGTTTTTCTAAAACTGCCAGGATCATATTAAGGCGTTTAAGGTTATATCCTGTGGCACTACGTTGTGGGGTACCATATACCGCCGTACTTACCAAAGCCTGTATTTCTATCATAAGCGGTCGCATACCTTCTACGGTAGAAGCTATAGCAGTACCACTTAATTCTTCTTCTTTTTTAGAAATTAGAATTTCGCTGGGATTAGCAACTTCTCGAAGACCACTTCCTAGCATTTCGTAAATTCCTAATTCTGATGTAGAACCAAACCTGTTTTTTAAAGCACGTAAAATTCTGTACACATGATTTCGGTCGCCTTCAAATTGCAGTACCGTATCCACCATGTGTTCCAGAATTTTTGGCCCTGCAATATTACCATCTTTGGTAATATGACCAATCAGCAATACGGGAGTTGCCGTTTCTTTGGCAAACTTAATTAATTCGGTAGTACATTCTCTGATTTGGGAAATACTTCCTGCACTACTTTCTATATAATCACTATGTAATGTTTGAATAGAATCAATAATAACAATATCGGGTTGTGTTTCTTCGATTTGCCTAAAGATATTTTGAGTTTTGGTTTCTGTAAGGATTAGGCAATTATCGGTTTTGGAAGGGATGCGTTGGGCACGCATTTTAATTTGCTGTTGACTTTCTTCTCCAGAAACATATAATGTTTTATACGGTAGTTTCAGGCTTATCTGAAGCAGTAATGTACTTTTTCCTATTCCCGGTTCACCACCCAGCAGGGTTAAAGAACCAGGAACCAAACCTCCACCAAGTACCCGATTTAATTCGGTATCATCGGTATTATAACGAGCTTCTTTACTGGTGTTAATTTCTGAAATACGTAAAGGCTTGGCAGTTTTACTTGCCCTAGAACCAGACGAGGCATTTTTCCAATCGCTTGCAGAAGCTTTTTGAATGATTTCTTCAGCAATAGTATTCCACTCTTTACAAGATGTGCATTGTCCCTGCCATTTGGCATATTGCGCTCCACAATTCTGACAGAAAAAAACAGTTTTGGTTTTGGTCATAAAAGATTAATAAGGCTGTAAAAATACTATTATTTTAAGAACTCGATACATAAAAAAAGATCCTGAAAGCAGGATCTTTTTTTATGTATCGAGTTGATAAGTTTACCAACCAAAATCTTCTTTGATTTTGTTTACTTTGTCGAGCATATAATCTTTGGTTAAGAAAGCTACTTCAGAAAGTTGAAAGCCGTTTTCATACGCTCTCATTGCTTTTTTTGGCTCTCCTGTTTGCTCGTAGAACATCCCCAGATAATAATAACCAAGCATTAAATCAGAATGTTCTTTGATAGCCAGTTTGCCCAGAGGTTCTAATTCTGACCAGTTTTCGTTTTTTTCGATTG
>CAKMZM010000294.1 GCA_929200365.1 uncultured Flavobacteriaceae bacterium
AAACACATCCAAACGATATCGTTTCTGCTTATAAAGATAATGTAGCCTTTATAAAAGGACCTAGAGTCACTCAGTTTGCTCCAAAAACTGCTGATAAGCCTGATTTTTACCAGGAAACCGAGTTTGATAGTGTGATTTCGCTGAAAGCAGAAACACATAATTTTCCTACTACCGTAGAACCATTTAATGGAGCTGCAACAGGATCAGGAGGAGAAATCAGGGATCGTCTTGCAGGAGGAAAAGGATCTTTACCCCTTGCTGGGACAGCAGTATATATGACTTCTTATTCGCGATTACAAGATAATCGCCCGTGGGAGCAAGCCATGAAAGAAAGAGATTGGCTATACCAAACCCCAATGGATATTTTGATAAAAGCTTCTAACGGAGCTTCTGATTTTGGAAATAAATTTGGCCAGCCCTTAATCACAGGATCTGTACTCACTTTTGAGCATCAAGAGCATTTCGACAAGCTCAATATGACACCTCGCAAACTTGGTTTCGACAAAGTAATTATGCAGGCTGGCGGGATTGGATATGGTAAAGCCAAACAAGCGATTAAAGCCACTCCAGAAAAGGGAGATAAAATTGTAATCCTGGGAGGAGAAAACTATCGAATTGGTATGGGTGGTGCGGCCGTATCCTCTGCAGATACAGGAGAATTTAGTAGCGGTATCGAACTCAATGCCATACAGCGCTCTAATCCCGAAATGCAAAAACGTGCCTCTAATGCAATTAGAGGTATGGTAGAAAGCGAAGAAAACACAATTGTATCAATACATGATCACGGTGCAGGAGGACATCTTAACTGCCTTTCTGAATTGGTAGAAGAAACCGGAGGAAAAATCGATTTGGATAAACTACCGGTTGGCGATCCCACATTATCTGCAAAAGAAATTATCGGTAACGAATCTCAGGAACGTATGGGATTAGTGATCGGGCAACAAAATATAGATACACTACAACGTATTGCAGAGCGCGAACGCTCACCTATGTACGAGGTAGGAGATGTTACAGGAGATCACCGCTTTACCTTTCAGTCCAAGACCAAAGGAGATACCCCAATGGATCTGGCATTAGAAGATATGTTTGGCAGTTCTCCCAAAACCATAATGAGCGATAAAACCATTGATCGCAAATATGATAACATTTCTTACGACAAAGAAAATTTTCAAAACTATCTCGAACAGCTACTACAATTAGAAGCTGTTGCCTGTAAAGATTGGTTAACCAATAAAGTAGATCGGTGTGTAGGCGGAAAAGTAGCCAAGCAACAATGTGCAGGACCATTACAATTGCCGTTAAATAATTGTGGAGTCATGGCTCTTGATTATAATGGTAAAGAAGGTATTGCAACCAGTATCGGGCACTCTCCCATCTCGGGTTTAATCGATCCGGAAGCTGGTAGTAAAAATGCTATTGCAGAAGCATTGACCAATATCATATGGGCTCCATTACATGAAGGTTTGAAATCTGTTTCTTTATCTGCAAACTGGATGTGGCCTTGTAAAAATGAAGGTGAAGATGCCAGATTATATAAAGCAGTAAAAGCAATTTCAGATTTTGCTATTGATTTAGGAATTAATGTGCCTACAGGTAAAGATTCACTATCGATGAAGCAAAAATATGCAAATGAAGAAGTTATAGCTCCGGGAACCGTAGTGATATCTGCTGCTGCGCATTGTAATGACATTACCAGAGTTATTGAACCAGTTTTACAAAAAAATGGTGGTGACATCTATTATATCAATCTTTCTGGAGATCAACATCAACTTGGTGGTTCTTCATTTGCGCAAATAGTAAACAAAATTGGTCATGAAGCACCTAATATAAAAGATGCCGCTAATTTTAAGAAAACCTTTAATGTGATTCAGGATCTTATTAAAGAAGATAAAATTGTAGCAGGTCATGATGTTGCTTCTGGTGGTTTGATTACTACCTTATTAGAATTATGTTTTGCCGATCGTGATCTTGGAGCAGAATTAGATCTTTCTAAGATCAGAGAATCAGATTCGATCAAGTTATTGTTTGCAGAAAATTCGGGAATCGTTTTTCAGAGCGCTTCAGATTCAGATATCGAATCTATCCTCTCTAAAAATAATATTGAGTTTTTCAATATCGGTACGGTAAAAGAAAAAGCCTCTTTAACCATAAAAAATCAAACCGACTCCTTTGATCTCTCTATAGAAGAATTAAGAAATACATGGTATACAACCTCTTTCTTATTAGATCAAAAACAAACAGCAAATAGTTTGGCAAAAGATCGGTTTGAGAATTATGCAAAACAACCGTTACAATACACATTTCCGTCTCATTTTACAGGAAAAAAGCCTGTCACAGACACTTCAAAGCCCAGACCCAAAGCAGCTATCATACGTGAAAAAGGAAGTAATTCTGAACGTGAAATGGCCAATGCCATGTATCTCGCTGGTTTTGATGTAAAGGATGTACACATGACCGATTTGATTTCTGGTCGCGAAACATTAGAAGATATTCAGTTTATCGGTGCCGTAGGGGGTTTCTCTAACAGTGATGTTTTGGGATCTGCCAAAGGATGGGCAGGTGCATTTTTATATAACGAAAAAGCAAATACAGCCTTAAAAAACTTCTTCAAAAGAGAATACACCCTATCTGTAGGTATTTGCAACGGTTGCCAGTTATTTATGGAACTCGAAGTAATCTATCCCGAACATAAAAAACACGGTAAACTAATCCTCAATAACTCGCATAAACACGAGAGTGGTTTTACTTCTGTAAAAGTACAGGATAACAACGCTGTAATGTTATCTACCCTGGCAGGAAGTACACTGGGAGTATGGATTTCTCATGGCGAAGGAAAATTTGACCTACCCCTACCCGAAGATCAGTACAATATAGTTGCAAAATACGGGTACGAAGGATATCCTTCTAATCCTAACGGGTCTGATTATAATACCGCTATGATGACAGATAAGACCGGCCGTCATTTGGTAATGATGCCACATATCGAACGTTCTATCTTTCAATGGAACTGGGCAAACTATCC
>CAKMZM010000295.1 GCA_929200365.1 uncultured Flavobacteriaceae bacterium
TAATAATTTTATGGTTTATCAAGACCTCACAGATCTCTAAGACCTGTGAGGTCTGTAAAACAGTAATTTAATAATCAATTACTTAAATATTTATCCTAATTTTTTGTCATGTACTTAGGGTAAAATGATATAAAACTTTAATCCTACTCTGTCACCTTACCAATGGCGTTGGTAAAAATGCGTTAGGGATTGTAGTGAAAATCCCACAGCCCGACGATAGGAGGTGCGAGGAATTGTAACGAAAAGCCCGACCCGAGAGGGAAACGCCCTTAGATAACAAAATAGGGTTAAGAGCATGTTTAAAACTATATCAAAAAAAAGATGGAAAGAATTATCTCTTTCCATCTTTAATTTTAAAAATCTGAATTACAGAATTCGTTTGTCCCTTAAATTCTAATGTTATTAACAGATTTGCAAATTTATTACCTCTTTATAACGCTTTACTTTCTGTATACCCTACCCCTTTACTTCAAAAAAATAAAAAAATTAATCTCAGGTAATATTGCAAAAATCAATCTATAAGTTTATCGTGTTTTCAATACTATAAGTGTTTCTAATTTTATTCATAAAAAACAGCCACTTCACTCAAGTTTTTTCTTGTTATATCAGGCACATAAGTAGGTAATTTAGGATACCCAACAGGAAGTAATAAGAAAGCTCTTTCATTATCTGGTCTTTTAAGGATATTTGCTAAAAATCCCATCGGACTAGGAGTATGAGTCAATGTCACCAATCCTGCATTATGAATTGCAGAAATTAGCATCCCACAAGCAATTCCTATAGATTCATTTACGTAGTAATTGTTATGTTTTTCACCCTTTTCTTCAAACTCATATATTTTTTTGAAAACAATAATCAGCCAAGGAGCAATTTCTAAAAATGGTTTATTCATATTGGTTGCTAGTGGTTCAAGATCTTTCTTCCAGCGTTTACTCATTCTGTTTTCATAATTCGCTTTTTCCTCAACTTCTGCTTCTTCACGAATTTGGGTTTTTAATGCTGGATTAGAAATCGCACAAAATGTCCATGGTTGTTTATGTGCCCCAGAAGGAGCTGTAGAAGCGCTCTTTATAAGATTTTCAATAACTTCTTTAGGGATTGACTTATCAGAGAAGTCCCGTACAGATCTTCTTTTATTCAACCACTCATAAAACAATTTGCTTTTTAAGATCAATTCTTCTTTAGAAAAAATATCTGCATGATAGGAAACATGTTTATATCCATTGATAGTAATACTACTTGGTGGCTCCATTTTTATAGTTTCATATTTTATTTACTGCTTAATCAATACACATATTATTGTATACAAGTAATGCATATCTGTTTTTATCTCTAAACCTATTTTTACATGTCTTTGACATAAACCTTAAAGATCGATACTACTAATATAAGGACAGGTAGTCAATTGTGTGCTAATATTTTTTTTCTAATTGATATATTTCATTAATTTTTTTCTGAATCATGCGTGCAGGAATACGTTTTAGCATGAAATTTATCATTCCTTTTCCATATTTCCAATGTGCTATTTTTCCTGTGTTCCAAGATTTTTGTACTATCAAATTCACTTTTTGTTTTCGTTTTTCCTGAAATAGCTGAAAAACATTCTCGTTGCCTTTATTTTTAATAAGATTGCTCAAGTAATAGGCATCCTCAATAGCTTGTGCTCCTCCTTGTCCCATATTTGGAGTTGTGGCATGACCAGCATCTCCTATTAAACATATATTGTTTTTGTACCAATACTTAAGAGGTATTAAATCACTAATATCATTTCTTACTATTTTATTTTGAGATGTAGTAGTAATAAGTGTTTTGACTAATTGATGAAAATTAGCGTATGTTTTCAAAAGCTTATCTTTTACCAATGTATCATCATCTTTTTGATTTGGTTTACTTAATGAGACTGCAAACCAATATACTTTATCTTTGGCTACTTTTGATATCCCAAATCGAATTTGATTTCCCCATAGCTCTATTCCTCTGTGTTCAAAATCAGCATCCATGGTATAATCAGCAATTCCTCTCCAACAGGTCTGACCAGAATATCTTATTTTGCTTGTAGGAAAAAGCTGTCTTCTTATTTTTGAGTTAATACCATCGGCTGCGATCAAAAAATCAGTTTCAACCTTAGAGTTATCATTAAAAGTAATCTGGACTCGCTTCTGTTCTATTTCTTTAAATTCCTTAAACGATTTTCCGAGATAGATTTTTTCTTTTGGAACTTGTTGAAACAGTAACTTCTGAAGTTCTGCTCTATGAATAGCAATGGTAGAATAGCCAAACTTGTCTTTTACATTATGCTGAGGACTATCTGATAAAGGAGATAGGTCGGGTGTACCTATGGTTACTCTATCAATAGAATTTCCTTTTGCCTCTATATCTTTTAGCACCCCAAGCCATTCAAAAACTTGCAGAGCATTTGGGGGGAGCCAAATTCCCGCGCCTACTTCATTTAATTCAGGAGTTTTTTCAAACACCTGATATTCTATTCCACATTTTTCAAAAGCTAAAGCTGTAGTTAACCCTCCTATCCCTGCTCCTACTATTGTATATAACATATTTTATTTTTACATTAAACCTAAAAATTTTACTGTATAGAGATTAGAAATCTATGAACACTACTTTATCATCTAAGGGCGTTTCCCTATCAGGTCGGGCTTTTCGTTACAATTCCTCGCTCCTCCTATCGTCGGGCTGTGGGATTTTTACTGCAATCCCTAACGCATTTTTACCAACGCCATTGGTAAGATTACAAAGTAGAATTAATCAAGAATAGATTGCATTAAAATCTTTAAATAAAGATATTAAATTTAGTTATTTCTATCATAATGAATCCCTACTATAAAGTAAAGTTTATTTTAATTTTATACAAAACAATTTAAGGTAGATCCACAACAAATTTCCCTTTTCAAAGAGATTGTTTCTTAATTTCATAAAAACAATATTAGTTCCTTTTTTTTGAGAAGGTTAGGATGGAATACGCAAACTAAACCACTATAGACTGAAAATCCATAGGTTCTTAA
>CAKMZM010000296.1 GCA_929200365.1 uncultured Flavobacteriaceae bacterium
TAACTACACAAAATGCCTCTTGATAAATAGTTTTGATGTCAACCAAACCAAGGTTGTGAAGAATACAAAACCAACCGTTAACATGAGTATTACCGAGTTTCCCATTGTGACATTTTCAATACTTTGAAAAACCCAATGTGTAGGAAAAATGCCAAATAAGTGTTTTATATTCTCGGGAACAAAAAAAGCTGCAATTGGAACGAGCACCAACATATTGAAAGCCTTAATATAAATCATACCCTGCATCCTGTTTTGCACAAAAGCATTTATTGAGAGTACATACACAGGAACAACTAAAGCCGCTAAACAAGAAATTAGAAATCCTATTCCAAACGAAATCACAAATAGTGGTTGTACAGCAAACATGATTACATTTAATAGAACGGTAAATACATAGGGAATTAGGAAACGAGAGAGTATATATTCCACTTTTGTCAATGGCACAACACCATACACTTTTGCCACATCCGTTTCCTTTTCATCTATAAGTACCATAGTGCTAATGAAGCAAAACATCTGCGTATTTTCAATGATGGCTACCACCAAAAATAATGACAGATAAGGAGTCAATAAATCATAGGTTTCCACCAAAGGAGGAACTACCCAAATCATTAATACAAACAGCAAAATGGGTAAAAACAAGAAAGATTTTAATGAAGAATCTCGAAAGATAATTTTGAAATCGGTAATCGCAAGTTTTAATATTTGGTTCATGATATTCTTTTTTAGGAAACTAGTTTTTTATTAAATCGCCTATAGGCTAAGGCATAAAATATTGGAATAAAAAAGGCTGTTGATAAATAAGATATCCAATGGTTTATGTCTGTTCCACTTACCGAAAAATTAATCAAATCAAGACTTCCCTGTATTGGAAAAAGATATTTTGCAACTCCCAATTCTATAACACCTAAATACTGTAAAAGTGGAATGTTTATAAACACCAAAAAAATGGGGATGGAAAGCATGGTAAACTTCAAAAATTCGGATGCATATGTAAGCATTGCTATGCCAAGTAATGCTGACAATGTACAGATACCAAAAGAGCCAACAATAAAAGCAAAAATATCGAAATTGAACCCAAGTACAGAAATAGCAAGTCCCAACGAACAAATAACACCAATAACAGAAAGTGCCAGTACTTTTGAAATAATAAGCAGATGAATACTCACTGGTGTTACCAAAACTGCCGATAATATTTCATGCTTAATTTCTGTATAAATTGCCAGTCCAACAAAAAAGTAGCCAATTACCGAAGGGTCGTTTAATACTAAAGCTATCAAAAATTCATTTAGGCTACCAATATGTCTTAAAAGGTACAATATCAATCCGTAAATAATGGTAACCCCAAAACTGATACTAATGATATTGTTCTTCTGCAACAGAACAAATTGCCACTTGAGTTGTTTTATAAGTATACTCATGCCTTTAATGTTTGTCCCGTTACCTGAATAAAAACCTCCTCCAAAGTTGCCTCCTGCGTATGGATTCGTTTTACATCGCTTTCATTTAAAAAGGAAATAAAATCTGTATTTCCACCCAAGTTATGTAGTGGGAATTCTCTTATTAATCCATTCACCAATTCCACTTTTACTATCTCTTTCCCGTACTCACTCTTTAGATTTTTTGGTGTATCGGTAGCTTGTATTTTACCATCCACAATAAAAGCAACTCGGTCACAAATATTATCGGCCGTCTCCATACTATGCGTAGTTACAAAAACGGTTTTGCCTTGGGCTTTTAAATCCAATATATGTTGTTTTATTTTGTAAGCATTTACTGGGTCAAGCCCCGAAGTAGGTTCATCAAAAAACAATATATCTGGATTGTGTTGAATAGCTCGAATGAAATTCAATCTCATTTTCATTCCTTTCGAATAATCTTCAACAGGCTTATTCATAGCACCTATCATATCTACCATCTCAAACAAAGAAGTGAAGTCTTTACTTTTTCCGTTCTGATAAAATGAAGCAAACAAATCCAAATTTTCCTTTCCTGTAAGTTTCAGATAATGATTAGGCAACTCAAAGCCCACTCCTATTTTTTCAAAATACTCTTTCCCCCATTCATCAAGATTTTTACCATCAATTTTTACTGTACCATTGTAGCCGCCCAAAATTTTGTATAACACTTTTTGAGCCGTACTTTTCCCTGCACCCGAAGGTCCTAAAAATCCAAATACTTCCCCATTACCTATTTCAAAGTTTAAGCCCTTTAATGTAGGGCTATCAGTTTTTGGATAACTGAATACTAAATTTTCCACTTGTATCATACTTCTTGTTTATCAAATGCGGGTCTAATCAATTTAATATGCTCTTCTACTATTTGTATCATTATTTCTTTTTTGTCCTGATATACAGACTTATTCCTTCGGATACTTTCTTGGGGGCTAATCACTCCTGAAAATTCCAACTGCTCCTGTATAGCCATTCCCATTTTGTATAGTGTGAATCCCATTATTTTAGGGGAAATATCATTTCTAAAATGACCTGATTTAATTTCATATTTTACCATTTTTTCAAAGGCAGAAACTGTTTGTTTCATCATTTCGTCAAACAAATTATTAACTGATGGCGAATTCAGGTTATTGATAAGATTATGAAGAAAATGACTGTGTATTGGGTTTTCATTATCAAACTGATACCCATACTCGTATAGTGCTTTAAAAAAGATCCAGTAGTCTTGGTAATCTTTTCGTTTTACCAAACCCACATAGTTCATCTTGACAGTTGTGCATTCCTGAATTAAATACATGAATAAGTCAAGTTTGTTGTCGAAATACTGGTAAACACTTCCTTTAGCAATACCAAGATTTTTAACGACATCAGTCAACGAAGCTTCATCAAAAGTTTTGACGGCAAACTCCCGAAGAAAAGCATCTGTAATGAACTTTCTTTTGGGTTCTTTTAAATTTAAGAATGTCTGTTTTGGCATTATTATGACTTGTTGGTCACAAATGTATGACTAATTGGTCACTTGTCAAAATATTTAACAGAAAATGAAAAACGAATGCCAA
>CAKMZM010000297.1 GCA_929200365.1 uncultured Flavobacteriaceae bacterium
ATTTTTTGTCATGTACTTTAGCTCGCTAACCCAAGAAATTAATAAAGTTTCTTTATATGAAAAATGTAGTGTAACGGTATATTCTGAAGCAGTTTCAAAGTGCAATAGATATTTTCTAATAGAGACAATATAAAATCACACAAATTAAAAACTCTGCAATCATACAGACTTCTTTTCAATAACTATTTTTTTCTTGGAACTAAAATATTTTCATTATTACGTTTTAACCATAAAAAATAAATGGTAAAGCAATTAAAAATACTAACATATTCTTAATCATAAACTTAACCCATTACCATACCTTTGCAGATTAACTTATTTAACAAATAATACATGTATTATGAAAACACAAACTCATTTTAAAACTCATCTTCTAAAGATAAGGCATCTTCTCGTCTTATACTTTTTATTACTCACTTGTTGGCAAATTAATGCTCAAAGCAGAGAACCTAACATGTGTAGAATAGAAGAACAAATGCAAGAGTTTTATCAGACCAATCCAAATGCAAAAACAGAAATTCAGGCATTACGAAAAAATGCTTCCAGAATAAAAAATAGCCAAAATAAAAGATCATATGTAGTACCAGTCGTATTTCATGTATTTGGCACCGAATTTAACAGTGGCAGTAAGGCTACTCAGGCAATTATTGAAGATGCTTTAAAAAAAACAAATGAAGATTTCCAAGGTCTTAATGCAGATTATAGCACTATCGATGCTCCTTTTGCAGCTATCAAACAACCATTGGATGTAACTTTTAAACTAGCACAACTTGATCCCAATGGCAACCCAACCACAGGAGTGATATTCTATAACGAAGCCTCTGGAATGGGTAATAATGACTCACCTATAGTACCCAAAGTTGCTTGGAATAACTATAAGTATTGTAATATATATATTACCCGGGATCTATACGATGATGGGGATTTCTATAACTCTGGAGTAGCATGGTATCCTAATACAGCTATGTCTGATGCAAATACAGCCAGAATAGTATACAATGGAAGTTACCTAGGGAGTAATACTAACGAAAACTTTAGATCTGTACTCACACATGAATTTGGTCATTACCTTGATCTTCCTCATACCTTTGACAAAGGAATCTGTAATAACGACCCTAATGATGGAGATGGAATTGCAGATACACCATCTCAGCAAAAAAACTCAGCAGGAACCAAGTGTGAAGTTATAAAAAATTGCTTGAATCAGGAAATCAACAATGAGAACTTTATGGATTATACAGATTGTTATAAAATGTTTACACAAGGACAGGTAAGCAGAATGACTAACGCTTTGAATAATTCACCGGCCAGAAATACATTATGGACCAATGCAAACCTCTCTACTACTGGATTGGCTAATAACTTAGGAGCTCGTATCGCTGCCTCTGGAGTTGTATTTGAAGAACGTTACCTTAATGATGGAATCATCGAAAGTGCTATTGACATTACCTGTGTAGGTTGTACTTTTACCAAAAACTCAGGAAACATGGTCGCTAATACCGATTATACTGTAGCTAATCTACCTGCTGGTTTAAAAGCCAGAATTGTAGTAAACAATAATACTTCTGCAACTATACATCTGGATAATGCAGCTTCTAATCATAATTTGGCAAATTCTGTAAACAATCTCTCGTTTACTTTCTTAAATTCAATAGTAGTTGGTGGGACTGGTCAACTGTATAAAAATAGTTTAGATAACCTAAAAGTAAGTTTTAACGATGAATATACCGAATATTGTAATGTAAACATATTATATGCTATTTACACACATATCACTAATGTAGAATTTGATGGTAAAAAAAATCCGTCTGAATATGATAATATCACTGATTATACTAAAAACCTTATATACCCTGTTAAGCAAGGAAAATCATATCCTCTGACTATCACAACCAACAAAGGTAGTGGTGGTGCTAATGATAATTTAAGAATACAAGGATGGTTCGACTGGAATAATAACTTTGTCTATGAGGATAGTGAGCTGGTAATATCTCACGCATATTCTAACAGCAGTGCAGATGCCAACGGAAACTATAAATACACTACTAATATCAATATTCCTGCAAATGCTGACTTAGGCAATACTGCTTTTAGAATTTTGGCGCATTATGTAGGCAATAATAGTGGAGATACCCCGTGTAGTCGTATCGATAGTGGAGAATCCGAAGATTATGGATTAAAAATTGTTGATCGAAATGCTGGTTTTGCTATGGATTTTGGAGGAAACCCTACTAAGGTCAATTTCTCACAAGCTGTATCCTTTTCTGATCTTACCATAACTGATAACGGAGATTCTGTTAATTCTTGGCAATGGACATTTGAAGGAGGACAGCCAGCCACTTCTACAGAAAGACACCCATCGAATATTCTATTTCCAAAAGCTGGAGTCTATGATGTAACACTTAAAGTTACAACTGCCAACGGAAAAAGCAAAACACTTACAAAACCTAATTACATTACTTCTGAATTAAGCTATTGTTACAGCAAACCAAAATTCGGAACATACTTTAGTGTAAATCAAGTAAAACTAGGAACCATCAACCATGCTCCTGCAGTAAGTAATTACTCTAATAACTACGATACGGTTTTTACCACAGTAGAACCAGGAAAAACATACCCTATAACAATCAAAGCAGAACGAGGAAATGGTGGAGCTAGTGATGTAAACAGAGTGCGTGTATGGGCAGACTGGAATTTTGACAGTGTATTTTCAGATAATGAACTAATAGTAACTAAGGTTGTAAATCATGCTGATTACATAAATAATGAATATTCTTTTACAGCTAATATTACAGTACCCAATAATGCTGCAACAGGTGAAAAAGTAGGATTAAGAATAATTGGTCACTTTGTAAAAGGTTCTGAAGGAGATACAGCTTGTGGCGCTTACGACAGTGGAAACACAGCAGATTATGGAATTATAATTGCTGGCGAAACATCAACCTGTAATGATGATATCCAGAATGGTGATGAAACTGGTGTAGATTGTGGTGGATCAT
>CAKMZM010000298.1 GCA_929200365.1 uncultured Flavobacteriaceae bacterium
CCTTTAGGCTTTATTCTAATAAATGACTGTTTTGAGTCTTATTTATTCGAATATGGACTAAGTTTACTTGTTAGCTTGCAAACAATTGAGTCTAATATATTGAAAACAAAACGTATACTATATCAGTCGTAATTTAGAATAAAGCCTTAATTATTAATACCTCTATTGAGGAATGGGAGAAAATCCTTTGTCTTCTTCAGACAAAGACTTTAGTGTTGCTATGATTTTATATTTTCAAGAACTATAAAGGACACTAGGTTATCTATCGAGTTATTTTTAGTATTGAACTGAACTAGCAGACTTAAGTTGGAATGTAAACCAAACCTATTGGGATAAACCATAATAGTTTATTCAAATAATCTAATCTATTGATATATGACAAACGCCAGAACTTTTTGAGTTCTGGCATTTATTATAAAGTTACATTTATATTTTGGTGATTATAAAATGTATGGTATGCGCATTTTAATTGTTGTTAAACTCATCTACAGAGATTACACTATCATTATTTCCAGTACTGTATCCGCTTCCAGTAGGAAGAAGATCTAAGGCTAAGTTATATGAAGGAACATTAATTCCTTTCTTTGTCTTAATAGTCTTAAAGCTTAAAACTTGCTCATATTTTTCATATAGCGCATTTTTTGTAAATGTTCCGTATCTTTTACCGTTTTGGGTAGTTTCTTTCCACTCTCTACCATATGCTATTTTGATATAGTACTCTCCTTCAGGAATATTTCTGACAAATTGAGTAGCACCAGAGTTGATATAAGTTATACGTACTAATTGATCATCAGCTTTGGTTTGACCCATTTTGTACATCTTAACAACTACTTCTGTGTTTTTTCCTACTTTAATTTTAAGATAGTTATCTAATTTGTAGTCAAATTTACCTTTAAAGTTAAATGATTTTGGAGTAACGCCAGACTTGTACGTTTTTTTCTCCCAGCTAGAGTATTTATCTTCTCTAGAGACTTCTATAGCAGCCGCTTTAGGAGAAGATGAACTAGAACCATATGAAGATGTTGTAGACTCAATAGGATTAGAGGCTACATTCGTACCTCTGGCAGCTCTTCTATTGGCTTCTTCTACTGCTCTTCTTGTTTCTTCGGTATCTGCAAGAGCTCTTTGTGCTGCAATATCTTTTGATCGTTTTGCAGCTTCTGCATCAGCAATAGCCTTTGCAGCGGTAGCTTCTGCTTCTCTTTTTAAGCGTTCTGCATTAGCAATCGCTCTTCTTGCTGCTTCTTCTGCTGCTTTTTTTGCAGCTTCAGCTTGTGCAACCGCTTGTGCAGCTGCTTGTTTTGCTGCTTCTTTTTTTGCAGCTGCTTCTTGAGCTGCTCTTTCTGCATCTGCAATTCGGCTATCTTCGGTTAATAGGTTACTAAGTACAAAACCATTCATTTTCTTGAACTGTATTGCACTCCACTCTCCATAGCTAGAACTCATTACATATACTTGGGTTCCTTGGGGAACTTCAGCAATAGTATTAAATTGTAGACCTGGACCACTTCGAACCTCTAATTTATTAGAAGACATTAAGTATTGCCCATCTTGAGCAGACGAGAAAGTAATCACCAAAAGCAGAATAAATGTAAAAATAGATTTCATATCGCTTGTTTTTAAAGTAGATTGGGTTATAATTTTAATTTTACTATTTCTTTAATTTACTATATTCTTTAATTTTCAATAAAAAAACATAATTTAAGGTCAAAAATTGATCGTCAAAAAGGATGCCAAAAATATTTTAGCTCTAATTTCTTCTTTTAATACATTCTAATTAAATAATAAAAGAATCACAGTTTTTTAAGAACAATTTTACATGTAATGATCTGTTTTTCAGCAGATTGAGTCGCTTTTATTTTAGCGAAACTTTAATATTTTTGATTAAAATACTGAAAAGAAAACCATTAAATCAGACTCAAAAGTAATGCTTTTATATGAAAAACACAACTTGTTTCCATTTTATTTCAATAATAATATTATTTTTTTTATCTATTTTGTGTTTTTCAACGATTTTTTTGGTCAATACAACGGATTTAATTCGGGTTTTCTGACAATATTGTCGGTTCTTTTTTATGTGTGGTATACTCGTAATTAATATATGGTAAATATTGAGATTTGCAAAGAGCAGAAGATGAATTTTGTTTAACTAAAATTTAACATATTTTTTCCCTCTATTAAATTTCGATAATGTCTCATGAGGTTGTATAAATTCAATATTTTTCTTTAATAATATCTGCAAATTTTGCTTGAAACTTTCTTAATCTGGGAAGAGATATATTACGTATGTAAGGATTATTTGGATTTCTTTTTTCATAGTTTTGATGATAAGATTCTCCTTTCCAAAATTTTTGAAATGGTAAAATTTCTGCCGCAATTTTTTTGTTTAACTTTTTTCTTAATGCTTCTTTTTTGTTTTCTATTATTTTTTTTTGAGCTTCGTTTTGATAAAAAATGATTGATCTGTATTGTGAGCCTTGATCTGGACCTTGCCCATTAATCTGAGTTGGATTTTGTGAACCAAAATACACATCTATCAAAGTTGAGAAAGAAACAACTTTTGGATCATAGATGACCTCTACAGTTTCTGCGTGTCCCGTTTCTCCTGTATTGCTAGTCTGATATGTAGGATTTGTAGTGTGCCCTCCAGAGTATCCAGATATAGATTCATTAACGCCTTTTATGCTTTCGTAAACCATTTCAACACACCAAAAACATCCACTGGCAAAATAAGCCTTTTCTAAGCCGTCAACAGGTTTAACTCTTATTGGTGTAATATTTTTGTTTTGTGTGACTTCTTTTTTATTATTACCCGATTGGCTATTGCTTTGGCAGCTTGAAAATAATAAAACACCACTACATATTATATATAGTATATTTTTCATAATATATTAAGTTTTAATACTTGGTCAATTTCTTCGTAGAAAACTTTCAGTTTATTTTTTAGTACATGACAAAAATTAACTGTGAATAGTAATACGCCTAATAATTTTA
>CAKMZM010000299.1 GCA_929200365.1 uncultured Flavobacteriaceae bacterium
CTGTTGCCAGCAGGTATTTTTCTAATCTTGATATGAATAGTATGGATTGTGAATCTATAAAAATAGATGTTTGGTAATGTTACACAAAATGATTGCTGAGAAGGATAAAATGAAGTATCATTTTTTGTTTAAACTTATATTCAATTTAAAATGTTATAGAGAGACTAGAGAAAACGACACATTGGCATTGTTTATTTCTACTCCCTTTTGTAGAAAATATTCAACAATATTTTTGATGTTTTTCCTTTTTCCTTTTTTGTCTGTTTCACAAACGATTGATTACGAAACTATTGTTAAGAGTAAGCCATTAAGAATTAGTGGTCAGGTTTCTGCAAGTGGAGTCTATTACACTTCAAATCAAAATAGAAACAGAGATCCGTTTACATATTTTTTGCAAGGAGCCCTTAATGTAAATATCTATAGTTTTTCTATTCCGATCTCATATAGTTTTTCGAATCAGGGAGAGAATTTAGGTTATCAGTTACCCTTTGATTTTAATCGTATTAGTTTACATCCCAAATACAAGTGGGTTACCGGTCATATAGGTAATATAAATATGACCTTTTCTCCTTATACTTTAAGTGGTCATCAGTTTACAGGAGGGGGTATAGATCTTACACCTGGGGGCGCTTTCAAAATCAGTGCTATGGGGGGGCGTTTGTTAAAAGCAGTCGGCGACAGTGATGATTCGAGAACGATTCCTTCTTATCGCCGAATGGGATATGGTGTTAAAACCAGTTTTGAAAAAGAAAAATATAAAATAGGATTCATTGGATTTTATGCCAAAGATGATCAAAACTCTATAGATTTTATTCCCGAATCCAAAGGAGTGCTGCCTCAGGAAAATTTAGTATTAAGTGTAGAAGGAGAAGTAAAATTAGGAAAAAACTTTAGTATTCAGGCAGAATATGCAGCTACAGCCATTACCAAAGATACCAGAGCCGAAGAGGTAGATAATTCAGAGATTTCTCCGGTTGCTGCATTTTTTACTAATCGTGCTTCTACCGAATATTATAATGCGATCAAAACGCGTTTGGGCTACACAGTAGGTCGTATCAATTTTGGATTTGGATATGAGCGTATAGATCCGGGGTATGAGACTCTGGGAGCCTATTACTTTAATAATGATTTTGAAAACATTACTGTAGATGCTTCTAATACTTTTTTTAAGGATAAATTAACACTGGCACTTAATATAGGATATCAAAGGGATGATCTGGATAATCTGAAAGCTAATAATACCAATCGTACCGTAGGATCATTAAACGCAACATTAGCCTTATCAGAACGGTTTAATATTTCCGGTTCCTATTCTAATTTTAGCACATTTACTAATATTAAACCTAATCAGTTTGATGAGATCAATGATGCAGATCTTTTAGACGAAGAAATAGAAGAGTTGGATTATAAACAACTATCACAAACGGCCACTGTAACGATGAATTATATGCTATCATCAAAAAAAACTTCCCGTCAGAATCTGGCAATGAATTATTCCCTCAATGATGTTTCAAATGAGCAGGGGGGTGTAGTTAGATTAGGAGATGCTTCTACATTTCATAATATGAATTTGGGTCATACGATAGACTTTTCTGAAAGAAATCTAAATATAAGCACCTCATTTAATGGGACCTATAATACCATTGGCAGAGAAGAATCAATAACATGGGGGCCTACGGTAAGTATAGGCAAGCAATATTTTAACAAAACTATGAATGTGAAGTTTTCATCGGGGTATAATAGTTCTAATGGCAAAACAGCAAATACCAGCGCGCTTAATATACGAGGGGCAGTAACTTATATCTTAAAAGAGAAACATAACTTTACTCTCAATGCAGTACAGCTTTTTAGAAACGGAGGTAATAATGGACAACTCAGTGAATTTACCGCTACGTTTGGATATAACTATGCTTTTGGTCTTAAGAAACCCAAAATTAATTTTAATAAGAGCCCAAAGCGCCCCAAAAAACCAAAAGAGGAAAATGATACGATTACAATTCATTATAGGAAATATCATTATGAGGGTATTCCCAAAGATATAACTCCACAGTTGCTGGCACTACCAGAAAAAGAAGGTTTTGCTCACCTTATCAAGGATAAACGAGGAAGATTAAGTGATCTTGGAGCACAACTTATAGAAACCGAAGAAAAAGATAAACGAGTATACAAAGAGGTAGCAATTAGTTATCTTAAGGCGATGAACCTTTATTTTGATTTTGCAGCGTTTTATAATGAAAAAATATATGAATCCTACTTAAAACTGGTTGATGAAGCACAGGACATTGATCGCCAGATTCGGGAGGAGTTTACGGTACTAAGTGCAAAAATTAATAGTGCTGAAGAAAAAAATCAGGAAGATCTGGATAGACAGAAAGTATTAGAAAAGCGATACGAATCTCATACCGAATTATTAGATTCCTTGTTACAATGGGATTTAAAACCAAAAGATATCGAATATCCTGAAGGAGATATTAAAGCATTAAAACGGCAAAATGCATTAAAAGTGTTCTCCATGTATCAAAATGGTAACCCAGAAAAAGATATCGTAAAGTTTATAGAAATACAATTGGCAGATGTATTTCATAAACTATTAAAAGAAGAAAATTAGTGTATACTGAACTCATTTAAAATTTTTTATAACATGAAAAAAGTTAAAGACATTTGTGTTGCACAACATAAAACGTTCAACTCTATGTACCATAGTACTAAGCAAAGTAAAAGTGATAAGAAAATGAGGATTGTGATTGCTTTTGAACATAGAGAAGGTAAATCAGGCAGGGGATATGCTAAGGTTATAGAGGATTATAGTACCAAATCCCTAAAACCATTGTTCGACACACATATAAAGAATGATGCAAGTATATTAGCTGATAATGGGTAACTCTATTTTCTTAATAGGCTTGGAGCTTTACCGTATTGCTTTTTAAATGCAGCTGTA
>CAKMZM010000300.1 GCA_929200365.1 uncultured Flavobacteriaceae bacterium
CCACGACGAGATGGATATTTTTTATCATTCCCTAATGCTTTTGGATACCATTCTCCAAAATCTTGCTCGGCAACATATTGCAAAAAGGTGTTAAGTCCTTCATCCATCCAGGTCCATTGACGTTCATCACTATTTACAATCATTGGGAAAAAATTATGTCCTATTTCGTGAATAATTACACTCATCATTCCATATTTTACACGATCGTTATATGTTCCATCTGGTTCTGGCCTTCCATAATTCCAGCAAATCATAGGATATTCCATCCCCTGATTTTTTGCATGTACAGATATTGCTTTATGATATGGGTAATCAAAAGTCATTCTGCTATATGATTTTAAAGTACTGGCTACTGCTTTTGTAGACCAGTCTTCCCAAAGAGGATTTCCTTCTTTTGGATACATCGATACTGCCATGATATCTTTTTCTCCTATTTTAACAGCCATCATGTCCCAAATAAATCTTCTGGAGGTAGCAAAACCAAAGTCACGTACATTTTCGGCTTTTAGTTTCCAGGTTTTCTTTTTTTCTGAAAATGTTTTTTCTTTTGCTATAGTTTCTTTTTGGGTTACAATAACAACTGGTTTATCATATGATTTTTTTGCTGCTTCATAGCGGCTCATCATCTCTTTTGTAAATACTTCTTTTCTATTTACTAATACTCCTGTACCATCTAAAATATGATCTGCGGGAACGGTAATATTTACTTCGAAGTTACCAAATGGTAGTGCAAACTCTCCTCTACCCCAAAACTGGTGATTTTGCCACCCTTCAACATCGTTATATACTGCCATACGGGGATAAAACTGAGCGATAACATATGCTCTATTTCCATCCTCAAACTCTTCATATCCAGATCTCCCCCTACCATTTACATGATCATTAATATTGTACCACCAATCAATTGAGAATACAAATTTCTCGCCAGATACCAAATCTTTAGGCATCTCTACACGCATCATGGTTCTATTGATTGTATATTTAAGTGGATTTCCATTACTATCGTTTACTGCGGTAATATTAAATCCACCGTCAAAAGGTTCTGTAAGATATTTATTTAAAAAACCTTCTGGTGTTATTCCTGGATCAACTTTACTTTCTTCAATTAAAGGAGTTTTAGAATCCTTAGCTCGCATATTTTGATCCAATTGCACCCAAAGAAATTCTAAATTATCAGGTGAATTATTTGTGTAGGTAATGGTTTCTTTTCCTGAGAGTTTTTTGTTTTTATCATCAAGTTCAATATTCATTTTATAATCAGCCTGTTGCTGATAATAAGCTGGACCTGGGGCTCCAGAACCTGTTCTGTACATGTTTGGAGTTGCAAACTCGTCGTACATTTGTCTGAATTTGTTCTGATTAGTATGCCCTAATTGTCGAACATTTTTAGCCTCTTCTTGATTTTGAGCATATAAAGCACCTGATATCAAAAAAGTCGCCGAAAGGACTAAAAGTATCTTTTTCATTGTAGTGATTTTGAATTTAATATTTTGATTTCGCAAAGTAATTGTTTTTTAAAAGTTTACTGATTTATTTACTAAATTTTAACACCCCGAGGCCTTTTTCTTTCTCAAGGATTACACTTTTACGTTGATTTCCTTTTTTGACATGAACAATATTTTGTTGTTCTTCAAAAAGATCTGTTAAAATCTGATTTGTAATTTCTATGGTTTCTAAAGAGGTAATATTTTCGATTTCGAGATAACAAATGATAAGGTCATCTTCATATTCTTTTCCTAAAAATGTAAAAGAAACTTCTTCTCCATTTACTACAAATTGTAGTTTTTGGTTAAGATATGCAGCCAGGTTTTTATCTACTCCAGAACTTTCTTCTCCCTCATCCAGATTGGTTAAGGTATCATATCGTTCTTTGAGTAAGTTTTCTATATCATCAAGAAAAATTCTGGAAATGATCTGTAATGATTGTTCTTCTTTATTGTAGTCTACCTGAGTTACACTTACATAAAACTTATGTGCAGTTGTAAAAGAACTTAGTGAAATAGATACTACAAAAATAGAGAGCAGTAAGATTTTATTCATTATTTAAAGTTTGTAAAGCGTTAAATGTAATTAATTTTAATATTATGCATTACAAAACTATGCCAAACTTCGAATCATTAGAGACAAAAAGCTAAAACTTGTTCTTACTACGGGGTAAAATTTAGTTATCCCGAGAAAGAAATTTATTGTTTTTTTACCACAAACTCTTTTCGTTTATCCGAGAGTATTTTTAATACAACATTGTGATTTTCTTTATCAAATTCATACTGAATGGCACTGGTTTGCACACATAATAATAAAAAATCATATATTTTCTCTTCGGGAAGGTCATATACCGAGGATAAAAATTGTTTTCCATAAAAATTCTGAATAATCTCTATACTATTATTCTCTTTATCTAATTTTCTTGTTGTTTTTAAAGTTTTATAATATCCAGATAGGTTTTTATACGTTGCTTCAATATCTAGCCGAAATCCCACACCATAAAACACAATAGCTTTATGCATTGGTATAATTTTCTCTGCTTGAATTCCGTCATAAACAGGTATTCCAACATCTTCGGGGCTAAGCAGTTTTTTTGTCTTTATATCTTTAATATCAGCATTCAAATTACCTGATAATTGCACCCCTACGATTACTTCATCTAATTCATTGAGATTTTCTTTTAGCGTAACATTAAATTCTTTATTGTCATACATATTTTTATCTACCACAATAACCTTTAGATCATATTGAACAGATGAAATAACAACTACATCTCCAATAGTTGCTTCTATGAAGAAAACTCCTTCTGTGTTTGTAATAGTAAATAGGTTGGTTGTTTTATTAATTATATGAATTCCTTCTGAACTATCGTTTTCGATTACTCCTTTTATCATTTTTCTTTGGCAGAAAACCGAAAGAAAGAAAAAATGAAATAAAATTACAGTTATGT
>CAKMZM010000301.1 GCA_929200365.1 uncultured Flavobacteriaceae bacterium
TTAATTGTTAAAACTATTTTAAAATATTTCAGTACATCTTTCTAAAAAGTTAAATAACTAAATTTTATAATTTCTATAAGAATATTTGTAGAATTTTATAAGAGCTTAGCTATTTGTTATGTGTTTGATTTAAAGTATCGATAAGTCGTGGTGTTAAAGAGGTTTGTTGTTGTAACTATTTGATTTTTAGATGTTGTTAATAGATAATATATAAATTAATTATTTGATATCGTTTTACCAAAACAACTTTAAATTCAAAACATAAAATTAGACGTAATAAATAAACTTACAGATATCATAATGAAAAAAATAATGCTCTTACTATTGTCTATACCAGTTATTGGATATAGCCAGATACCATCATATTATAATGATGTAAACTTAACCTTATCAGGAACTGCTCTAAAAAATGAACTAGCCAGTAAAGTAACAAATACACATACCACATTTCTTAGTTATACACCAGGAGTGTGGGATGCATTAAAACAGGCTGATTTAGAATCCTCTAACTCATCCAAAGTTATTTTGGTATATGGATATAGTGATACTGATGGAAACTCTAATACAGACAGAACAAGAGATGTAAATAATAATGGAGGAGGATCTTCCGATTGGAACAGGGAACACGTATATCCAAAATCATTAGGTACACCCAACCTAGGAACAACAGGACCAGGAGCAGATGCTCATCATCTACGACCAGCAGATGTACAGCGCAATTCATCAAGGGGGAGCAGAAAATTTGCCGATGGATCAGGCAATTCTGGATCTACTTCTCAAGGATATTGGTATCCTGGTGATGAATGGAAGGGAGATGTAGCACGTATGATGATGTATATGTATATACGCTATAATAATCGTTGCTTGCCGAAAAATGTTGGAGTAGGGGCAACTACTGGAGATAGCAATATGCTACAATTATTTTTAGAATGGAATGCAGAGGATCCTGTTTCATCATTAGAATTACAACGTAATCCAATTCTTGAAAATATACAAGGTAACAGAAACCCATTTATAGATAATCCAGCATTTGCCACACAAATTTGGGGAGGACCTCAAGCCGAAGACAGATTTGGGGATACAGGAAGTAATGATACTCAGGTACCAAGTATTCCTACTAATCTGGTAGCCACAAATACCACTCAGACGTCTACCGTATTATCATGGAACGAATCTACAGATAATGTTGGTGTAACAGAATATGAAGTATATAGAAATGAAACATTTTTAAGTTCTTCATCAACAACTAGTCATATTGTTTCGGGATTAACCGCTAACACTACGTATTCATTTTCTGTAAAAGCGAAAGATGCAGCAGGTAATATATCTACAACTAGTACTGCGATTAATGTTACCACTCAAAATACTTCACCTGGTGGCGATGCTACGACATTGTTTTTTTCTGAGTATATAGAAGGATCTTCGAATAATAAAGCTTTAGAAATAGCAAATTATACAGGCGCATCAGTTAATCTTTCAGGGTATACAATCAAAAGACAAACTAATGGTTCTGGCTTCTGGTCTGGAGGATTAAATCTTTCTGGTGTGTTGGCTGCTAATGACGTTTATGTAGCTGCCAATAGCTCAGCTTCAAATACTATTAAAAATGAAGCAGACTTGGTTTCGGGAGCCTCAGAATTGACTTTTAATGGTAATGACCCTGTAGGGTTATTTAAAGATGGAGTTTTAATAGATATAATAGGAACCTTTAACGGGGGATCCTCTAATTATGCTAAAGATACTACCCTAAGAAGAAAAGCAGAGGTATCATCACCGTCTGCAACTTATAAAACATCTGAGTGGGAATCATATTCTCAAAATACCTTTGATGGCTTGGGAAAGCATGCATTCAGTGAAGGAGGTAATATTGGCTCAGATACTGAAATTCCCACAACCCCTACCAATATAACAGTTGCTAATATCACAGAAAATAGCGCACAGATTTCCTGGACAGTCTCTACCGATAATACTGGGGTTACAGGATATACAATTTATCAAGATGATACTGTGCTAACCACTACTACTGAAATCTCTTATACTATTTCTGGTTTGACAGCGGGAACTAGCTACACATTTAAGATATCTGCATTTGATATTACAGGAAACAACTCTATATTAAGTGCCCCTATTACAATAACCACTTTGGATATAGTGAATTCTTATTGCCTATCAAAAGGGAATACTGTAAAGTATGAATATATTGATTATGTGGGAATAGGAGGAATCTCTAATGCCACATTGGATAATGACGGTTATGGTGACTTTACCGCTCAGGTAGCAAATCTAAGCTATGGAGCCAATACCATTGTATTAAGTGTAGGATTTGCAAGTGCACCTTATACAGAGCATTGGGGAGTATGGATTGATTTTAATAAAAACGGAACTTTTGAAGAGGTTGAAAAAGTAGTTAGCGCATCTACATCAGAGACAGACAATCTATCATATAATTTTGATATACCATCTACAGCAGTATCAGGAAATACTCGAATGCGAGTTGCTATGAAATGGAACGGGGTGCCAACATCTTGTGAAACTTTTGGATATGGAGAAGTAGAAGATTATACCGTGAATATTGGCTCAACAACAGGAGCAAGAGGAGCGTCATCAATAAAAGTTGATAGAAAAATAGAACAGAAAGATAAAGTGTTTTTGGCCAAAGTATTCCCTAATCCAGCTACAACTTATATTCAAATTAGTTTGGAGAACAGTCGAGACAGTAGTTTTACATTAACTAATATGCAAGGTAGCATAATAAAATCTGGAGCGGTAACCGATAGCAAAATCTCTTTGGAAGGAATAACATCAGGAATTTATTTTATAACAATATCAGATGGAAACCGAAGTGTTTCAGAGAAAATAATGATTGAATAGTTTTTTTGCAAGTGTAATTACTAAAGCCTTACAATATTGCGGTATTGTAGGGCTTTTTT
>CAKMZM010000302.1 GCA_929200365.1 uncultured Flavobacteriaceae bacterium
TCATGTTCCCGCAGGGAACTGGAGAGTGCTATTGTAATAAAGATTTAAGTGTCGAAGAGTTTATGCGCATAATCAAAAGGCTTAGAAAAAATGAAGGATTAGGTGGAGGAACTATCTTAAATCATGATAATTGTGATATTTCAAATGAGGATAAAACTTTTGAAAGATTGACCGAAGAATTTAATAAAACCACCAAAAAATATGGTATCAATCAATGTATTCAAAAAATACATTTCATTGGTCAGCTCTACTGGGAGTCTGCCAGATTTACTACTGGTTTAGAAACTTCTAGTGGTAAAAAATATAACCCTGGAAATCATAGCGACTCTGAAAAAATGGGTAATACATTATTAGGAGACGGTCCTAAATATAAAGGACGTGGGTTTATGCAATTGACTTGGCGTAATTCTCAAATAAAATACTTAAAATATGCTGCCAAAAACACAGAAGGTGTATTAAAAGGGAAAACAGATACAGAATTAGAATTACGAAGTAATAATTACGAAAAATATATTTCTGATGATCTCATATATGCAATGGACTCCGCAGGGTGGTATTGGAGTAATTATACTAAAGCTGGCAAAAAATATAATGAACTAAAAGGTAAAAGTATAAATCAAGTTGCTCTATACGGAGATAAATATCTAGATTTTATATCAAGACTTGTTAACGGAGGGAATAATGGCAAAAAGGAACGAGCGAAATATTATCAAATACTTAAAAGTATCTTTAGATATGAAGTAGATTGTATTAATAACTCATCGGCATCAGAAAAAGAATCTAAAGATAATATATTACCTCCTTGGTTAAAAGTTGCTTTTGAAGAATATAATACTCACTTAGGGTATATAGAAGAGGAGAAGCCTTTGAGTGATAGAATTGAAAAAGCTTATTTTGGTTCTACACAAAGTAAACAACTTAAATACACTAAAGCTTGGTGTGCTGCCTTTGTTAATTATTGTTATTTAAAGGGGACTCCATCCTATAAAAATTCTACCGCTCGTCAAGTAACAGCATTTGAATGGGGACCTTATAAAAACTCATTATTAATAACTGAAAGAAAAAATATTGGAGGATGGAAAGAAGGCGAAGATCATGGTAAACCATTTTTAGGAGCATTAGCTGTATATTCAGGTAGTCATGTTGGTTTTGTGGTTGGTAAAAACAGTAATGGAAAAATAGTTTTGCTAGGTGGAAATCAGAATGGGGTTATAGGTAATTTAGATGTTAGTGGTGACGAAAGCGTGTGTTTTTCATCATATCCACCTAATAAAATTTCATTCTACATGAAACCTAAAGGTTTTGTAGTTACACCTGAAATGGAAGAAGAAAATTTACCCTTGATTAATGTAAATAATCCTCAAGAAACTTATGCTTCACTTAGATAGAACTGAAATGAAACATATACATTTGATTTTATTTTGTATTATTATACTATATTCCTGTAAAGGTTTTAATCAAAATGAAAACCTTGATGTTACCGAAAAAAATATGGAGGCTTCAACATTAAACTATAGCTTAGAAGTTATAAAATATGAGCCTAATGAAGAACTCGACTATTGTAGAAAAAATGTATTTAAAATTAAACAGAACAATCAATACTTAGACAGTATCGAAACTAAAATAGAATATGGTTGTTGCCAAGTTGAAAACAAAATAACCCTTTTTGATAACTCTTTCGAAATTAAAGATTTAAATAACGATAGCCATAAAGAAATATCTTTTGTATATATGTCTATGTGTAGAGGAGATGTTTCTTCAGATAATTTAAAAGCTGTTTTATATGACACTCACGAAAAAAAAATTCATACTATTGATGGGTATACTCTAAACGAAGCATTTAGACAATCTGAATCTGATACAACTGGAACAATAAAAAAAATAAGTTCTAATATACCCAAATCCTTCTTAAGTTATTTAAAAAAACATTGGTACTCTTATTCTTTTAGTGAAAAAACACCTGAACATAACTCAAAAAATGAAATACAGGTAATAAAATTAAAAGAGAAGATTAAAATTGGAAAAGCGAAAACGCCAAATTTAGAAAGGAATATTAAGAAAGCTGTTTTATCCTCACCAAATATCGAAATTACACTTTTAGATGGTAAAGTTCTCAACTATAATGAACCAGTATTTTATACAGATGAATATGATATTAACGTGATAGATAACCATAGTATAGAGTTAATGAATAGAGATTCTAGATCGGATACTAAAATTAAATCTTTCTGGTATTTTGACGCAAAAAAAGAAACACTAATACTTTATAAAATCGAAGGATCATTTTTATTAGAAAATAGCAAAAAAACCTGTGTTCTAAATAATATTAATTATGATATTAAAAATGTAAATCCCGATAGTGTTATAGAAACCCTTAAAGAAAATGGTGATTGCATTGAAAAGCAATTTTAATCTGCTCCCCTGCTAGCGCGAGCGTTTCGCTCGTGACGGTAAGAGTAAGCAAAAAAAAACATATAAGATAAAACCATAGCAGTTATGTTGTGGTTTTTTTGTTTTAGTCCTCTCCCCAGAGCTTGGCAACACCTTTTTCTATAAGATAATCAGACATATTAGTATCGTTATAGGTTACTTCTGCGATATATCGGGCATATTGGTCACGATCTTGTTTTCGGGTTGTTATAGTTACGATACTATCCTCTGGGCAAAAATTTTTTGCTACTGCTCTGGCGTGTTTTGCTTGTCGTTCTCTGTAGGCTACATGGGCTTTACAGTTTCTAATTTAGACGAGTTAAGTAACAAACTTAAAAGCTTATCATTAGAAGAATATAAAAAAATGAAAACTAATGCAAATCTGGTTAGAACAAAAATTATTTCTGGTGGATATTTAAATGATACCATTAATCATGCATTGAAAATAGCATAATCTACCAAAAAAATAAGTAGTTTTATAA
>CAKMZM010000303.1 GCA_929200365.1 uncultured Flavobacteriaceae bacterium
TCATCTGAAGTTTTTTTTGGATAGATTTTTAAAGATAATTACAATAAAAGCTAAGAAATTGAACCCTTTCCAGTTAGATATTGTAGTGCCAAATCTGTTGAGTAAAGATACGTTTGTTCTCTGCAAGGTTAGCAACGATTCCTTTTGCCTCACATTGATCTCTAAAAGTTTTGAGAATCAAATTCTGCATTAGTATTTAAAAAGAAAACATATTTTACAAGAGTCATTAAGATACTATTTTATAGGTTTACTTACAAAATAGCTATGACATTCTTCTTTTGTAATAATTAGGGAAATCCTAATGTGTTTTCTGATAAGCTTGGTGTATCTGTATACTCTTTTCTTTGAGATTACATATAATCGTAGATATGGCATTCTAATGTACAGCATTACTTAGTTTGGTTTAAACCTCTATTACAAAAGATTTTTTTAGCATTCTAAAATGCCTACATAATTTCTTCTTCTTTATGAGTAAGTTTTTTTACGAGGGGTATTAATAATGATCAAAAGTATAACTATTTACGTAGTTATTAAGGAAGGAAAAATAGGCAATGTTTTTATGCTCTCGAAGTATTGATATTCTTTTTTGAGTAGCTTTTTTGATTTGTATTAATTGTTGTTTTACAGTAATTAATGTGCAGTATAATGTTATTTTTTGATCAAAAACATTTGATTTTCGTAAATAATGTGTTAAGTTTATCATAATAAATAACACAAACTTAACATATTTTAGAATGAAAAAAATTAATTTTTTATTTGTGGCTACTGCAATAGCCACTTCGGTAACCTTTGTCTCTTGCGAAAAAAACCAGGAAGATAGCTCAGCGGAGGAAACTTTTTTGGAAGTTGAAAAAGATGTTTTAAACAAGATCACAGCATTACATTTTAATCCTAACGGAATAGAGAAAGGAATGGTAAGTGATATTGATGGAAGTCAAAAAATGATGTACACAGTAGAAGGTGATATTAAAATGTCTTATGATCAAATCATGAAAATGAATGTAGGCGATGGAGTGCAAAGCAAACAGTATAGAAGTACCAACCTTGTAAGTACTCCAAGAACAATTCGTGTTGTCGGATATAATGGAAATGACAGATATGGACTTGGTTCAGTAGCCCAAAGAGGTTTGCGATATGCAGTAGCAAATTACAATGCTTTGAATATAGGTATTCAACTTAATTTAGTTTTTTCTACTGATTTTAATGCTAGTGACATAGTTGCTTATGTAGAGACTAATGCTTCAGTAATAGCTCAGGATGGTGTTCGTGGAGAAGCTGGTTTTCCTTCAGCTGGAGAGCCATTTAAGCGTGTGAAAATTAATGGCGGAGCTAATAGAAATAATAACGATCAAATGCTAGAAGGTTTATTTACTCACGAATTGGGTCACTGTGTTGGACTAAGGCATACGGATTGGAATACGAGACAATCTTGCGGTCAAAGCGGAGAATCAGCTGGTTCTATTGGCGCTATACATATTCCAGGAACCCCTGGGGCTAGTCAAGATTCGTCATCTATCATGAATGCTTGTTTTCCTTATAATGAAGGGGAATTTGGTCAATATGATAAAGTCGCTTTAGAATATCTTTATTAAAAAAGATAATACTGCAAGTAAGAAATAGACCTCTTATCTTACTTGGCATAATTAAAAGCAAATAGCACCAGATAATATGGTGCTATTTTTTTTGAAAAAAGTTTTTATATAATAGTATCTTCGCAGACAAAATTAAAATTTATGATTGCTAGTATACTATATGTTATTATAGGACTTGTACTTCTTGTAATTGGAGGAGAGTTTTTAGTAAGATCTTCTGTTGCACTTTCATTCAGACTTAAATTATCTCGTATGGTAATTGGGTTAACTGTAGTTTCTTTTGCTACCTCTGCTCCAGAATTATTAGTAAGTATCCAGGCGGCATTAGATGGATTGTCAGATATATCTATGGGTAATGTAATTGGATCTAATATTGCTAATATTGGTTTGGTACTGGGTATTACTGCAATAATAAGCCCTTTGGCTATTGATAAAGATTTTTATAAATTCAATTGGCCAGTAATGGTATTATTATCTTTTGTGTTATATCTCTTTTTAGAAAATGATACAATTTTAACTCAGTTAGAAGGACTTGTGTTGTTATTATCTTTACTAGTTTATCTATTCCTTTTGATTCGAAGAGCTAGAAAATCTTCAGATACTGTGGCAGAAGAAGTAGATGATTCTCTACAGAAAACATCTAATTTTAAAATTATAATTTGGCTACTTATTGGCGGAACTGCATTATATTTTGGATCAGAATTGTTGGTGAGTGGAGCAGAAACTATTGCCAAAAAAATGGGAGTTAGCGAAGGTGTGATAGCTGTTACTCTTATTGCAGTGGGGACTAGTGTTCCAGAATTGGCTGCTTCTGTTATCGCTGCCCTTAAACAAGAGAAAGCAATTTCACTAGGAAATCTTATCGGATCCAATATTTTTAATATTGCTTCGGTATTAGGGATAACTTCGTTAATTCAACCTATTGCAGTAAAAGATGAAACACTAATGAATGTAAATATTTATTGGATGCTTGGTTTTGCTATGATTTTACTTCCATTGGCTTTTGCACCTAAAAAAATGATTCTGGGACGTCCAAAAGGATTATTGATTTTTGCAGCATATTGTATTTTTATTGCTATGGTTTTTGTGAAGTCATAGATTCAGTAATGAATATAATAGCTTGTAGATGCAAACTATCAAGAGGCTAGCAGTGTAAAAAGCTTCATGCTTTTGGGTTACAAAACAAGACTGCTGTATGAGGGTTGATACTTTTATAGGTTCTGGGTTTTGCTACCACTAATACCTCTCCCTACATAGGTAGATAGTATCTGGTGAAAAAGAACATTTTTATAGCGAATTGGAAA
>CAKMZM010000304.1 GCA_929200365.1 uncultured Flavobacteriaceae bacterium
GGAAATTTGTCGTACACTCCGTATCCTAAATACAGTTATTTTTTTAACACCCTGATTGTTAAGTAAATAATTATAATTATTTACCCCTAGAAAAGCTTGTTTTTTTAAATTGATCATTATTAACTTTAAATTTATTAATCATGAAAAAATTCATTCTTTTAAGTTTATGTGTGTGTTTCTTTAGCTTTTCTTCGTCAAGTATTGAATGTCCTATTGAGGTTGATTCGAGTGCTAAATATGAGTCTGATAAATATTCGATTGATTATTTACTCGATGAAATCCAATGTCGATTAGAAAAAAAGCAAGCAATTGATGATTTAGTTTTTAATCTAAAAACTAAGTTTGCTACAGATTGCGGTGCATGTTTTGATGCTTTTGATGAATGCATTACCAATGAATGGCCAAACACACGACCTTGTTTTAGAGGATTGAGTAGTTGCCTTAGCTCATGCGTTCCTTAATGGTTTTTAGAGGTTATGTGATTATCTAATAAATAGTAAAAAGCCATCTGAAATCAGGTGGCTTTTTGATTATTAGGTGGAGAAGATGGGACTCGAACCCACGACCTCTTGACTGCCAGTCAAGCGCTCTAGCCAGCTGAGCTACATCCCCAGTTTTTCTCATGAGAATCTAGCGAAGCGCCTGTTCTGATGAGTATAGTGCTTTTGGGAAACTACATTCCCGATATTTTTAATCTGATCCTCTTAAAACTAATAAAGGAACTCTACTGTCAAAGTCTTTTTTAAGAACAGCATCTTGTTCCCAAAGTTTGGCAAAGAATCCTCGTTTTCGTCTAAAAACACAAATAAGATCTGGATGACTCTCATTAAGATGTTCTAAAAGCCCTTGAAATAAGGTAGCATTTTCAGATGATTTATAGGTTGAGGTAATCTCGCCTAAATCCTTGTCAAACTTAGAATCTTCAGCTAAAAAATTTGCTGTTTTTACCTGAAGCAATTTCAACTCACCATCAAAAGTACTTAAAATTTCCTTTACAGGAGTTAACGCATTTTTCTTTTTTACAATACCAGATTTAACTGCCATAAGTATCTTTTTGATAGGCGAGAAAGTATACATTTGAGGAATAATCAATACAGGAATTTCTGTGTTTTTTACAAGACTTCCTGAAATTGCACCTAGAAAATAAGGATCCTTAATATCCTTAACTTCTGCACCCAAAACAAGTAGATTTATAGAATGCTGTAAATTAAATTTAGGGATAGCTTCAAGAAGTTCACCTTCTAATGGTAAGGCAATTACTTCTACTCCTTTTTTATCAATTTTAGCCACTTTTTCTTCAATCGAAGATGCTGTTATTTCCTTTAGTGTTTTATTTACAGAAGGGAGACTACCAGATCTGGGCAGCTCTTTAAAAATCTCTACAACATAGACTGTTGCTTCGAGTTCTTTTGCAAAATCTATAGCGTATTGAAGTCTGGCCATACTAACAGAATGCTCAGACAACTCCAAAGGAACCAATATATTCTTCATTAATGATTATGATTTGTGATTCAGTATGCAAAATTACAATTTTAGACCTTTTACAAACTCATTTCTCGATATAATATTATTTTTAAAGCTTTTATAGTGGTCTAAAAGAGTTTTTTTCTTAAAGTTTTTTTAAATATAACCATTGATTATTAACTGCAATATAAAGTTAGTATTTTTGCTGCTTTCCAAAAAAATATGATTCGTAAAGCAGTATTATCTGATCTGGATGCTATTTATAGATTGACTCGATCTTGTGCCAAAGCAATGATAGCTAATGGTATCTATCAATGGAATGAGCATTATCCTACTCAGGAACGTTTTCAAAAAGATGTTGAGTTACAGGAGCTATATGTCTTGCAGGAAGAGAACCATATCAAAGGAATTATTGTACTTACAGACCTAATGGATGAAGAATATATTCCTGTAACATGGTTAACTACCAATACCAATAATCTATATATACATCGTGTAGCGGTTGATCCAGATTATTGGGGAAAGGGATATGCTCAAAAACTAATGGATTTTGGCGAAGACTATGCTCAAAAAAATCAATACCAATCGGTGAGGTTAGACACGTTTAGTCAAAATAAAAGAAACCAGAAATTTTATGAAGTCAGAGGGTATCAACGCTTGGATGATATCTATTTCCCGAAACAAAGCGAATATCCATTTCACTGCTATGAACTCGTTTTATGAGTAAAGTAATTGGTTTCAAAAATATAAATCGTCTGGCTATTCCAGCTATTGTTGCAGGTATTGCCGAACCACTGCTCTCGATTACAGATACTGCTATCGTGGGTAATATTCCCAAATATGGTATCGAATCCCTTGCAGCAGTGGGTATCGTAGGATCTTTTTTGTCAGCATTAATATGGATTCTCGGGCAAACCCGAAGTGCAATATCTACAATCATTTCTCAATACCTAGGAGCAGGCAAAATTGAAGAAGTAAAAACATTGCCTGCACAAGCGATCTTCTTTAATGTAGCTCTTAGTATTCTTGTACTGATCTCTACGATTTTCTTTGTTGAAGAAATTTTTAAGTTATACAATGCTTCTGGCTTAATTTTAGAATACTGTGTGGTTTACTATGATATCAGAGTTTGGGGATTTCCTTTAACCTTATTCACATTTGCAGTTTTTGGTATTTTTAGAGGATTACAAAATACATTTTGGCCAATGATTGTTGCTGTAATCGGTGCAGTAGCCAATATTGTTTTAGATTTTTTCCTAGTATATGGGGTCGAAGGTTTTATCACTCCAATGGGAATTCGAGGAGCGGCTTGGGCAAGTTTAATTTCGCAATTCTTAATGGCGATCACCTCTTTTATATTATTGTTAACCAAGACTAATGTAAGTCTCAAGCTACGTTTCCCATTAAATAAAGAATTAGGTAGACTGATT
>CAKMZM010000305.1 GCA_929200365.1 uncultured Flavobacteriaceae bacterium
TTCATACTAATTTTTACCTAAAGATACTTCATTAATTAAATTAGCCTTAAAAATCCTAATACAATATTTGGATACCATTAGCAACCAAAATAATATGGATATACGACAAATTTCCCTTTTCAAAGATATTGGCATCTTAATTTCCCAAAGCAAAACTAACTTCTTCCCTTTGGGAAGATTGGGATGGGATGTGTAAAACATAAAAGAAAGATATTGTTAACTTTTCGTGTTTCTATAAAAAAAAGGAAATTTGTCGTACACCCAATAATAGTTAGATACTAGACCCTAACAAATAATTATATATAACTTTTTTGGGATGGTGGGTATTAAGTTTGTAACTTTATCGAACACAAACTTATTTTGATTTTTTAAAATAGTGGTCAGGGGTCAGCCATTATCTATTAAAAATTCAAATCTTAAAACCATAAAAATGAAACGTATATTAATGATCGCCATTGCCTTTTTTACGGTAATGAGCTTTGCACAAACCCAACCACAAAAACCCAGTGAATTAGTAGCCCAGCAAAAATCTTTAGGCTCAAATTTTGAAAACACTCAACTTTTTACCACAATTGCCAAAAAAAGTAATCTGAAAGTCCCAAAAGGACTTCAGGATTATGTATTGTTTTCATTAGATCAGAATAAAATGAAATCCTTACAAGGTAATTTTCCTAATACTATGAATTTGAGTATTCCAGGTCAAAAATCAGCTATGTCATTGAATCTTGTAAAAGTGAATATTAGAACAGATGATTTTTCGGCTATAGAGATGCCTTCCAATAAAGTACTGTCACGTACAGATGTGGCACACTATAGAGGTGTGGTAAAGGGGCATTCTAATTCTCTGGTAGCCATCAGCTTTTATGAAAACAAAGTATCTGGTTTTATTAGTATAGAAGGACAGGATGGTAATATAGTACTAGGGTCTATAGAAAACAGTAAGGATCACATTCTGTATAAAGACAAAGAAGTTAGCTACTTATATGACTATGTATGTGAGGTAGAAGACGATATGTCAGAAGGGTATACTATCGAAGAGTTAGCCGAAAACCCACAAAGTAAAGCAGCAGCAAAATGTGTGCGAGTATTCTTTGATATATGTACAGATATTGTTAGCGATAAAGGAGGAGCCCAGCAGGCTTCTAGTTATATAGAAGCTGTTTTTAATCAGGTAGCTGCTCTATACGCCAATGATCAAATATCTCTCAAACTATCAGGAACCAAGGCCTGGACCTCTAACCAGCCGTTTAATAATAATGACCTGGATAGTTATATCAGCTATAAAAACAGTAATGGTCTTAACGGAGATTTGGGACATATGGTAAATTATAGTTTTGGAGGAGGACTAGCTGGAGGAATCGGAACATTATGTAATTCTTCCAGAAAAGCTGCGGCTTCTGGTATTAGAGGTAGCTATCAAAATATACCTACCTACTCTTTTGATGTATTTTTAATCTCGCATGAGATAGGACACAACGTGGGATCACGACATACACATGCGTGTGTGTGGAATGGAAACAACACAGCAATAGATGGTTGTTCAGGTTTTACAGAAGGAGGTTGTGCATTGCCAGGAAATCCTTCAGGAGGAGGAACCATTATGAGTTATTGTCCTAATACTAGTGTTGGGGTGAATTTTAATTATGGATTTGGCTCTCAACCAGCTAGTGTGATCCGTAATTATATTGCCAGATCAAGCTGTTTACAGGCTTGTACTGGTGATCCCGATCCAAACCCAACAGAATATTGTGCTTCTAATGGAAAAACAGCATCAGACGAATATATTAGTAATGTTAAGTTAGGTACAATTAATAAAACATCTACTGCAGGAAGTGGTGGGTATAGTGATTTTACTGCCGAAAGTACTAACCTTTCTATAGGAGCATCATATACAATTACTGTTACACCAACATGGATAGGAACTACATACAATGAAGCATATGCAGTATGGATTGATTATAACCAAGACAATGATTTTGCTGATTCTGGAGAACTGGTTTGGAGTAAAGCTGCTTCTACAACAGCACCTGTGAGTGGTAGCTTTGCAGTGCCAACAGGAGCAAAAAATGGAAGCACAAGAATGAGAGTTTCTATGAAATATAATGGAATTCCCACACCTTGTGAATCTTTTAACTATGGAGAAGTAGAGGATTATACTGTTGTTATTGGAGGAAAAACAGCGGGTAGCTCTAACCTTTGCGATGATGATTCAAAATACAGTTCTTCTATACATTATCAATCTGGTGATCGTGTAATGTATAATGGATCTTTGTATGAAAAAACTACTGCTGGATGGGTTAACATAGGTTCTTGTAGTAAAGCTTTTACTCCTAATTCAAAAGAAATAGAAAATAACGTATTTGGATTGTTAAGCTTTACAGCATATCCTAGCCCAGCAAAAGATTTCTTAAATCTGGAAATCAATAATCTAAAATCTTCTTCTTCTCGAATTAATATCAAAGATGTGAACGGAAGAACATTAAAGGTTGTAGAATTGAAAACACCACAAGAAGGAGTTGTAGTGAGAAAAACATTAGATATTAGCAAATTATCTACAGGTATCTATTTTGTACAAGTAGTAACTAATACTAAGACTATTACTCAAAAGATTTTTGTGAAATAATTTTTAAATACTAAACAAATAATTGACCCCAATTATAAAGGCTGCCCATATAGGCAGCCTTTTTTAGTTTTCTATATTTTTTCTTCTCAAGACTCCAAATCAACCTTAGTAGATTCGGTTTTATCATCATTAATCATCTCAGTTCCTACATTTTTTAAATATTTGTCTAAGAACTTCAAAATTCTACCATAGGCTTCGATTTG
>CAKMZM010000306.1 GCA_929200365.1 uncultured Flavobacteriaceae bacterium
ACAGACCTGTGAGGTCTTGATAAACCATAAAATTATTAGGCGTATTACTATTCACGGTTAATTTTTGTCATGTACTAAACTAAATAGAAAATAAATGATCTAAAGTGTTTTAACTTTTCTCCATGTATTTAAATTTATAACCAGAAATATACTCGCAATTGCCATTAAGAGTAATATAAAAATCTCTGAGTAATTGGTTGTTTCATGCATAATGGCTTCAATAACATGATACACATTAAATAAGGCTACAATAACTCCCCAAATAAATGAAATCCATCGAAACCACTTTTTAGATACCTGCACAGTCATTACTGCAAGTAAGAAGGCTAAACCTTCCATTAAAATACGCCACTGATGTGCCCAAAAAGGTGTTTCTCCAGTTGAACCTTTAATAAACACTGATTCTTTAAAAAACACATTAGCTAATCCATAAATGTGATGAAATATAAATCCAAGGATAATAAATATCCACAATATGATAATTTTTGTTCTCATCGTTATAGTATTATGATTTTTGCCTTTTATTTCTAATTTACCAGTTTCCATATCATTTTCATGATTTTGTTTTGCTTCAGTTTTTTTAATTTCTTCAGTTTTTAAAGCTGAAATATTTTTATAATCTATCCTATTCTTATCAAAGGAACTTTGCGTTTTAATTTGTGGTTGTATCTTAAAGTAAAAAACAAGTGAAATTGAAGCAATTATAATCCATAGCACATCAATCAATACAATTTCAAATTGATGCTGGTTAAAAGTGTTCCATATCCAATTTCCTGATATAATTCCATTAGCGATTGGGATCAGAAATCCAAAAATAGCTCCAAATAATAAACTATATTTATTGGTAGCATAATTATCTCTCTTAAATCGAAAAAAGAAAATAGCGATCAACCATATAATAAAATAAAAGTAATAGATTACGGTTTGCTTATCTTCAAAATAGCCATTTGAAAATTTGACAAATAAAAATGCTAGTGCAGTTACAGGAAGCATCGATAAACAAATAGCTAAGTATATATGACCTACCTTAGCGGTATATAATCTTTGACTAATTGTCATACTCTTTTTATTGCGAGCTTCAATCCAAATTAAAACTCCTGTAATGATAACAAAACATGTCATCATTGCTAAAATAAAATAGATAATTTTCATAGGAGTCCCACCAAAATCTCCAAAATGCAAGCGACTTATAACACGTTGAACATCTTCTGTGTAAATTGGTTTATCAGGACTTTTCTGTTCTTCTATTTTTCCAGAAAAAGCATCAAGGACAGTACGACCTGTACCAATAAAACGTTTGCTATTTTTATATTCACCAATTAAAACATATTTCATATTGGTGCCACCATAATTTTTTATATACCCTTTTGTTAAGTGAAAATTGGTCTGATCATTTGTCGCTTTTTTCGAAAAAGCGTTAAAACTAGGAATTTCTTTTTCTGCTCTAGCAATCCAGTCATACGTTTTTCGTTCAGGACGTAAATCCTCCATCAGTTTGGTCTGATTATTATTATATAAGGTATTCGCTGGAAGTAATACCAAAATACTTAAACAAAAATAGGCGCCAGTAACTGCAAAAATAAATTGAAAAGGTAATCCTATTACTCCAAGAGCAGTATGAGCATCTGTCCAAACACGTTTTAAAGTTGCTTTTGGATTGAATGTATAAAAATTAGGGATGATTTTTTTCCAATGAACAATAACCCCTGTAATGATAGCAAATAAGAAAAAAAGTGCTACAAAACCAGCTAGGTATATACCGATTGAAGGTAGTTGCGCAAAATAATGTAGTCGATATAAAAACTCTCCCAAACTGTATTGCTCTGGATACGTTTTGGTATTGATAGAATTAATATCAACATAGAGATAATTAGACTGTTTTCCTTTTTCTGATGCCAATGAGTCTTTACTCGTTCCCATAAAAACATAAATATGGTCACGATCTTCTCCAAAGTTAAGTTGTAAATCTCTACCAATTAGTTCGTATTGATCATCTAGTGTTTTAAATATTCTATCATAATCAATATCACTTCTTTCAACATGACTTATAGGTTTTCCTTCTTCCCATATTGCAATTTCTTCTTTAAATAAAGCAAATGCACCTGCAAAAAATATAATGTATAAAGCGACACTAATCACTATACCACTTACAGTATGTGTATTAAAGAATATATTATGATTTCTCTTACTCATTATACAAAAGGATTATTTTGACTTCCTAAATAATATATCTCAAACAATACAATAGCCACTACTATATATAGCAACCAGGCTTTCCATCCATTTTTAAATAAAAAGGGAATAATTAGAAGTGCACACCAAACGATGAACAAAGTAAATATTGAAGTAACTAAAACCTCATGTGGATTAGGCAACCAAAGTGGTAAGCACATATGCAATAATGCAGAAATAATATAGCCCCCTAAAATTCCTGCTGAAATTTTAGCAAATTGTTGCCAGGGAGATTTATCTAAATAATTTGGGTTTGCTGGCATAATTTATAATATGAATTCAAGTATTAATAGCCCTAAAAATAAAATTGAAATCTGTTTGTATGTTACTTTTTTTAATGGTGCTATAATGATGATTAATCCTAAGATCATTATCATCGAAAAAAGCCAAAATAAAATCCCCGATGTTCTTCCATAAGAAACAATAGCAATGATCAATGAAGTTAATAAAAACACAACGGCTATCAACTTTGAAATGACTATGTTTAATTGAATCCATTTTTCAATAGTTAAATCATAGCTTACCAGCATCTTTTTTGAGGTGTGGTATGCTAAAAAACTTCCGAAAAAAATTAATACTACACTAATTGTT
>CAKMZM010000307.1 GCA_929200365.1 uncultured Flavobacteriaceae bacterium
TCTCCCACAGTTATTGTTTTTATATCGTCTTCTTCAGCAACTATTTTTACAAAATTTGAACCTATCAAAATGGTAACAATATAAATTATATCTTCTTTTTCAATTTGAATTATTTCTCCCGAAAACTGAAATTTTCCACTTACTTGTTTCGTAGTAAACACTTCAATAGGTTTTCCTTGTCTAATTATTTTTCCATTTCTAATACTAAATACAGTATCAGACATTTTGATGACTTCGCCTATCTCATGGCTTATTAGTATAGTAGTTAAATTAAATTGTTTATGTACTTTAAGAATATAGTCTTGTAGTTTTGTACGCATTTTTAGATCCAATGCAGAAAGAGGCTCATCTAGCATTAATATTTCTGGTTTTCTTACCAATGCCCTTGCTAAGGCTACTCTTTGTTTTTGCCCTCCTGAAAGATTTATGGGTTTTCGATCTTGTAGATTTCCTAATTCGATAATGCCTATGAGTTCATTAACAATTTCTTTGTTTTGTCCTTTTTCTACTGCAAAAAGAAGGTTTTCTTTTACAGTCATATTAGGAAACAAGGCATAATCCTGAAATACAAATCCAATTTTTCGTTGTTGGGGTTTTAAGCAAATCCCATTTTTGGTGTCAAGCCATGTGTTTTGGTTTACTATAATTTGTCCTTCATCTACCTGTAATAACCCTGCTATCATTCTAAGTATCGAAGTTTTACCAGCTCCAGAATCTCCATATAACGTAACTAATTGACCTTGCTCAATATTAATGCTAACATCAAGTTGCATTGTTCCATTTGCTGCCGTTAATTCTTTTTGCAAAGCTATATGTATCATTTCCAGAATCGTTTTAAATATCCACCATTAACTAGGTATACCAACAATAAGATGCTAAATGTAATTGCAAATAAAATGAGCGAATACCAATTTGCGACATCATAATTAAGAGCTTCTACTTCATCATAAATAGCAATAGAAGCCACTTTTGTTTTTCCTGGCATATTACCACCAATCATTAATACAACACCAAATTCACCAATGGTATGTGCAAAAGCCAATACAACTCCTGTGAGCAATGATGGTTTTATATTAGGAAGTAATACTTTGAATAGCGTTGTAATTTTAGATTTTCCTAATACATAGGATGCTTCTGTTATTGATGAAGGTAAATTCGAAAATCCAGCTTGTATGGGATGTACCATAAACGGTAAACTATAAATAACTGATGCAAAAACAAGTCCTTTGAACGAAAAAATAAGTTGTATCCCAAGATACTCGTTTAACCAGCTTCCAAAAGCATTTGCAGGACTAAAAGCAACTAGCATATAAAACCCTAAAACAGTTGGTGGTAAAACCAAAGGCATACTTACCAGAGTTTCTATGAATGGTTTTACTCTAGATTTTGTATGGGCAAGCCAATAGGATAGAGGGACAGAAATAACCAATAGCAAAAGTGTGGTAACTAATGCCAGTTTAAACGTTAATACTAGAGGTTGCCAATCCATCATTCTGATAACATTATTTCGGTGGTTTTAATCATGGCTGTGATTTTTTCGCCAATTTCTAATTGTAATTGATCAGCAGCATCTGTAGTAATGATTGCAGTTAGATGCCCAACAGTAGAATCAATAGTGAATGTACTTAATAATGTTCCTTTTTTTATATTAATAATCTCTCCGATAACTTTATTTTGTATACTCAAAGAATGTTCTACCCCTTTCCCAATAATTACCTCTGTTTCTTTAAAAATCATTTTAATATGATTTCCTTGTTTTAAATAGGGAGCTGTATCGGGTGTTTCAATTATAATAGTATTAAAATTAATAGTTCCTACATGAACAGTTACCAATGATAAACTACCATTGGTTTTTATAGACGTTATTTCTCCCTGTAGAACATTCATAGATTAATTTTCTTTTGTTGAATAACCAAAATTTTCGAGAATTCTTCTTGCGTCTGTAGAAGATAAAAAGTTATAAAACTTTTCTGCATCCTGTTGATTCTTTTGGTTAAGAATAACAATTCCTTGAGCAATTGCAGAATAATCTGTGGTTTCTAGATCAATCCAGTTGCTTTTATTGCTCATTTCTGAAGATAAAACTACGGATTTTGAAGTAAAACCAATTTCTGCTGATTTTGAAATAATAAACTGATTGGTTTGTAAAATACTTTCTCCGTATACCAATTTATCTTTTACGTTTTCATAAAGATCATGACGTTTTAAAACTTCTATTGTGGCTAGACCATAAGGAGCCATTTTAGGGTTTGCAATTGCAATATGACGTACCTTCGAGCTTTTAAGGATTTTTAGGGATGGATTAATAGTATCAATCATTGACCACATAACTAATTTTCCGTAGCCATATATTTTTGGTGTTTTGGTAGCAAAACCTGTATCAAACAACTCTTTTGGATATTTCATATCTGCAGAAACAAATATATCAAAAGGAGCACCTTCTTTAATTTGCGCCGTTAACTTTCCTGATGAGCTTACAATAAGATCACAAGCAATACCTGTTTGGTTTGTAAAAGTCTTGGATAGCTCTTTCATTGCAAATTGCATATTTGCAGCTACAGCAATGTTTAATTTTTGCTCTTGTCTTTGCTGGCATGCTACTATCAAATATATAAGAAGTACAAATATTGCTTTTTTCATTTTTTGTGGCGGTCTCTCCTATATTACTTTTTCTGTAAAGATAGCAACTCAAAAAGCAACCACGTGTAGAGATCGAGTACTATCTGAGTAACTTTTATTATCTACAACAATTTTTGCTACACTAATCATGATGTGAAGATGTTTTTATTCTTCGATTTTTATGTGTAG
>CAKMZM010000308.1 GCA_929200365.1 uncultured Flavobacteriaceae bacterium
GAAATTTATTTTCATACTATCAAAAAAATACTAGAGATTATTAAAACTATATATTTTGTATTACTTTACTATATAACAGGTGGTATAATAATAAACCACCTGTTACATTACTTTAATTTTTATAATTGACTAATATTATTCTTGGTCAAATCGATCAAGGTTCATGACTTTATACCAAGCCGCAACAAATTGATCTACAAAATTCTTTTCAGAATCTTTGCTAGCATAAACCTCGGCAAGAGCACGTAGTTCAGAATTAGAACCAAATATAAGATCAGCTCGGGTACCTGTCCATTTTACTTCTCCTGTAGTACGATCATATCCTTCAAATACTTCTTGATCATCAGAAGTTGCTTTCCAGGTAGTGCTTAAGTCAAGTAAGTTAACAAAGAAATCATTTGTAAGCACTTCGGGACGCTGAGTAAAAATCCCATGTTGGGATTGATCAAAATTCGTATTCAATACTCGAAGACCACCAACAAGTATTGTCATCTCGGGTACAGTTAATGTTAATAACTGAGCTCTGTCTATCAACATTTCTTCTGCAGAGATAGAAGATTTTGTTTTCTTATAGTTACGAAATCCGTCGGCAACTGGTTCTAGGACAGAGAAAGATTCTACATCAGTTTGCTCCTGTAACGCATCGGTTCTTCCTGGTAAAAAAGGCACTATAATCTTATGTCCTGCATTCTTTGCTGCCTCCTCTACTCCTGTAGCCCCACCCAGAACTATCAAATCTGCTAATGAAACCTTCTTATCTCTAGATGTTGAATCATTAAATTCTTGTTGAATACTTTCTAAAATTGCTAATACATTGGCTAACTGAGTTGGGTTATTCACTTCCCAATTCTTTTGTGGTATAAGGCGAATACGTGCACCATTTGCACCACCACGTTTATCAGAACCACGGAATGTGGATGCTGAAGCCCAGGCGGTAGATACTAATTGAGAAACAGATAGTCCCGAAGAAAGTATTTTGTTTTTTAAACTGGCAATATCCTGATCATCTATTAATGCATCAGTAACTTTTGGGATCGGATCTTGCCAAATTAATTTTTCTTCAGGTACTTCTGGACCAAGATATCTTGTAATAGGCCCCATATCACGATGTGTTAACTTATACCATGCACGAGCAAACGCATCTGCAAATTCATCGGGGTTTTCATAAAAACGTCTTGAAATTTTCTCATAAACGGGATCCATTCGTAAAGCAAGATCTGTCGTAAGCATAATTGGTGCATGGCGCTTAGAAGGGTCATGTGCATCGGGTACACTATTGGCGCCAGCTCCGTGTTTTGGTATCCATTGATGTGCTCCTGCGGGACTTTTGGTTAGCTCCCATTCGTAGCCAAATAAATTCCAAAAGAAGTTATTACTCCATTTTGTAGGGGTACTAGTCCAGGCTCCTTCTAACCCACTAGAAATAGTATCTCCTGCATTACCGCTTCCAAAGTTATTTTTCCAACCCAAATTTTGTTCCTCGATACCTGCGGCAGCTGGTTCTCTCTCTACATATTTATCTGGATCGGCAGCACCATGAGTTTTACCAAAAGTATGTCCGCCAGCAATAAGGGCAACTGTTTCTTCATCGTTCATCGCCATACGTCCAAAAGTTTCCCGAATGTCGCGAGCTGCAGCAATTGGGTCGGGATTTCCATTTGGCCCTTCGGGATTTACATAGATCAATCCCATCTGAACTGCTCCTAGAGGATTCTCTAACTCTCGGTCACCAGTATAACGTTTATCACCTAACCATTCGGTCTCGGCACCCCAATAAACATCTTGTTCAGGTTCCCAAATATCCTCACGTCCTCCTCCAAAACCAAAGGTTTTGAAACCCATAGATTCTAAAGCACAGTTCCCAGCAAAAATCATAAGATCAGCCCAAGAAATCTTCTTACCATATTTCTGTTTAATTGGCCATAATAACAAACGAGCTTTATCCAGATTTACATTATCTGGCCAACTGTTTAATGGTGCAAAACGCTGATTTCCAGAACCAGCACCTCCACGACCATCTGCAATTCGATACGTACCTGCACTATGCCATGCCATACGAATAAAAAGAGGACCATAGTGACCATAATCGGCAGGCCACCAATCCTGAGAATTGGTCATAAGTTTAAAAATATCTTTCTTTACTGCTTTAAGATCAAGAGTTTTAAATTCTTTACTATAATTAAATTCTTCCCCCATAGGATTGGATAATAAAGAATGTTGACGAAGAATATTTAAATTCAACTGATTTGGCCACCAATCACGATTAGAAGTTCCTGTGCCCGCACCTTGTTTCAATGTGCCATTCATAAAAGGACACTTACTCTCACCATTAAAATCGTGAGACTCTGTATTATTAAGATTTTTATTTTCCATTGCTAATAGATTAAATTAGATGATTATCTGTTCTGCAATATCAAATCTACAATAAACGATTGTTATTGTTTTTATGTTTTTGATAAAAAAAAACTATCATTCTATTTAATCACTTTATAAGCCATCGAATGGATTCATCTTCTTTATATGGGAAATTATAATAGTTCTAAATAAGTATATATAGAACTTGTCTTTTTAAAAAAATAACTAAAATCCACCCGTATTTCGTTACTTTTTTTATTTGGGCTCTGCTATGAATTTCAAAAAATGTCCCATCTGGTCAAATTTCTTCTCATTTTCGGTTAAAAATAAAAAATCAAGATAAGCTCATAGTAATAATGCTTTGTTTCGAAAGAAGTGTAAGCTATTTTAACGTAAATAATGGATAATCATATCTGCTCAAAATAGTATCTCTTTA
>CAKMZM010000309.1 GCA_929200365.1 uncultured Flavobacteriaceae bacterium
CCTCCCAAAAACCCTAAAAGGAAAATAGTAAAATAACTTTTCTCTTCTACTTGTTCTGAAGGAAAAACATCTTTACCTTTTATATCAATATGTAATGCTTCAGACTTTTTTTTGGTCCCCTGCTGTAATACTAGACAAGTCGCCTTTATTTTCGACTGCGTCTCCAGAAAGATTGATATTAAATTCTACAACTTCTGGTGCCAAACATTTTTCATCATCACAAACCGAAAAGAATACTTCTGCCTTAATCTGTTTCAGAGTTTTATCTATACGCTTTATTTTTTGAGAAAAAATTACTTTGTCTTCAAAGTATTTCACATCCATTTCAAAGATATTATCATACTTTTCAATACCCTTTGGTTCTACGGTTTCGCCAATAAGCGTATAACTCTATGCAGTAGTATTATAAGTAAACTCTGTTGGTGTTGGGGCTATCTCATCACTATCTGCTTCATGTTGAGAATACAAATGCCATCCTTCATCAAGGGTAGCTTCAAAATATAAGATATAAGTATCATCGGTTTCTTTTTCTATTGTAGCTTTCCACTTAACAGGGTCTAATGTTTGTGAAAAAAGCGTTGTAGAAAATAATATAGAGGTTAGTAGTACTAATAGATGTCTCATCAGGTTATTGTAATTTTAAGTAGTTGTTTTGTTTGAGGTATTATTTTAAATCTATTATCTGCTCTATAGTTTATAATCCAAATTATTTCTTTTCCAGAACATAATAACCATACTTTTTCTTTGGCAAGTAACGATAATTTTTCATCTTTAAAATATTTACTCAGTTTCTTTTTTCCTTTCATTCCCAAAGGATAAAAATAGTCGCCTTCTTTCCACTTTCTTACAGTTAATGGATACTTTAACTTTTCTTTATCAACATAAATGGTTTTGAGGTCAATATCTGATATTTCGGATATCACTTTAAATTTGAGTATTCCCAGAGGAGTTATTAATATACTTTCGGCTTCAGATATACTATAATTGCGATCCTCTATTTTTTCTGATATCGAACTCAATAACAAGTGTCTTCTATCCTTTACCAAACGATGAGTTGCCGAAAAAATTTGTTTCCCTGATTGACTGGTAATCATACGTTCGATATCACCCCACGCTGTAAAACCGTATTCTTTTAATAAAAAATACAGGCTAGCTTTTGGATTTCCATAATCCATTAATCTATTAATAGATATTTTAATGATATCATTTTCTGAAATCTCGAACAACTCTTTTTTAAGTTGAGTTATCTGATTTTTAATAAATTCGTTACTCTGTTTTAGATATTCTAAAGTGGTATTAAAATTCTCTAAAAACTGGGAATTAACACCTTTTAATTCTGGAATTACATCGTGACGAAGTTTATTTCTAAGATACTTTGTACTCTTATTACTACTATCTTCTCTCCATTGCCAATCATTCTTTTTTGCATACGTTAAAATCTGCGCTCTTGAAAAAGGTAATAATGGGCGTACAAAAGTCCCATTAATTTCTGGGATACCTATTAGCCCATCTATCCCAGTACCCCTAGATAGATTAATTAAAAAAGTCTCTAAATTATCATCTGCATGATGTGCAGTAAGAATATATTTGAACTGATGTTCTAATGCGAGTTTCTTAAACCAATCATACCGCAACTCTCTTGCTGCCATCTGGATGGATAGATTATGACTCATAGCATAGTTTTCTGTGTCAAACTGTGTTGTAAAAACAGGAGATTGAAGTTGATCAGACAATTGCATTACAAAGTTGGCATCATCATCACTTTCTTCTCCTCTTAATTTAAAATTACAGTGTGCTATACTATATTGGAGATTTAGTGCATGACAAAGTCTTACAAGTATAATACTATCTAACCCACCACTACATGCGATTAATAATTTGCTTTCCAAAAGAAATGGAAAGTTTATGATAATATGATCTTTAAATTCTTGTACCAACAGGCTCTGGGTTACAGTTTTTCGATTTTTCAAATATACGATTTTGAATTGCGATAGCAATTTTCCATAAAACCACTTTTATACACTGATTATCAGATTTTTAACATTTTTTTTAATTTGTTTTTATTATTTTTAGAAAGCAATTCTTAAATTATTGATAAATGAATAGGACACATGAATTACAAGAATTTTATGAGGCTGATAATCAAAGGGAATTTAGTAAAAAATTATTATCCATTGTACCACACTTACATCCCTATGTAAAACACAGATTATATATTGCAGAAAGCGTAGGTATTTTACCTCAAAACATGTATTGTTCTAATGGTATTATAGACGATGCGATATTGAAACTTTATCATGATGATCTTGATATTGAAATAGATACTTTATCTCTAGAGCTTCAACTTTTTAAAATTACCGATGAACTTATTGATGAATTACACATTCGTGAAGGTTGGCATCAAAAAAATATTAGCACCAGTTATTTTCTTAAAGAAGAACTCGAAAAACTTGAAGAAAGCTACACTGTTGAAGCTGATAATGAACTTATTATGAAAGAAGAACTTGATGATATTTGTTATCATCAAAATGCTGAAAAAAAACAGAATTTTATATACAATGATATGGATTCTGATATCCTTAAGGTTATAGATTCTGAACCCTCTTCAGAGCGTAGAAAACAGAAATTATTAGGTAAATTCTATAGTTGGCTTCCCATAGAGACTTCTAAAATTATCGATCTTTTCGTTTTCGGAAAATTAAACTTTGAAGAAATTGCTACTATTAAAGATATGACTGCACAAGAAGTTAAGGAAATTATTATTGATGTACGAAAGAGTTTTAGAAGAAA
>CAKMZM010000310.1 GCA_929200365.1 uncultured Flavobacteriaceae bacterium
TTTATTAATTAGCATTCCACTTACGTTTTCAGCTAAAAAGAATTTTGGTTGTTTAGCTTCTAATATTCTTATGAAATCGTAAAATAATTGACCTCTTTTGTCTTTGATTCCTCTTGCTGCTCCAGCTTCACTCCAACTTTGACAAGGTGGACCTCCAATAATTCCATCACAATCTGGAACTTCATCAGCAGGAATGTTTACAATACTTCGTTTGTCAAGTATCGTATTCGGATGATTTTTTTCATAGGTTTCCCAAATTTCTTTGTCATATTCATTTGCCCAAATGACATTGAATCCTGCTTTTTGGAATCCTAAATCAAGTCCCCCAGCTCCTGCGAAAAATGATACTATTTTCATATTGCTTTTTCTTTTAATGTTCTTCTATATTCTGCTTTTTGTTCCGCAACTTGTAAAAGTTGTTTTGTGCAATTAGTTTCATAAATATATTTTCCGATTTGGTCTGTTACATATTCATTCCGTAATTCGGTAAGATTGAGTTTGAAGATTTTCGCAAGTTTTGGCAAGCGTTTTTCGTCAAAATCTCGTTTTCCATTCTCGATTTTACTCAAATTCGCAGAGTCTAAATTTAGTTTAGCTGCAAGTTGAGTTAAAGTCAATTTGTTTTTGTTTCGTAAAAGTCGGATGTATTCTCCAAATGTGGTTTTCATAAGACTTGTCATTTTTTGACAAATCTAAATATTTTATTTGGAATATTCAATTCGAGTGTTGGGAAATTTTAGCACTTTTGGTTTTTTGAGCGTTAGAATTTAGCGTTGGCAAAAACCGAAAGTGCTAAAATATGCGGCTGGGTCAGTATGAAACACAACAAAGCAATAAAACTAGTGGTGTCCCAAGAATTTGTTTAATTTTGATCACTAAGTTATGCTATTCTGTTTTCTTAAATATAATTTTCATTTTGATTTCTTCTTTTAGAATAGTCATTTACGAAATCTGGATACCATCTAAAACCTTGAGCGAATGGTCTTCAGACTCGTTTCTATGGTTTTTATTGAAGATTCTGAAACTCTAGACAATTCAGCATATATTCTCCAACAATTGATAATGCCCTTTATTTCATCTATGATTACCTTTGCTTTGCTGATCGATAGTTCATTCGCCAATTCCAGTAATTCTTTCCTTCCTGGATCTACATAATTTCCAGCGCAAGCTGTACTATGATATCCCTGAGAAGATGAGGAGAATGTCAAGTCATATGCTGGTGCAAGTGACCATACCCCTTCAGCATCCATTAGGAATGCAAAGTTTTTAGAATGATCATCACGATTATGCGAAAGAATATTGAAAACAGTTCTGCGGAACATTTGTTCAGCAGCTTGTGCATTATTTGTTAGTTTCTTTGCTTGGAAAATTAAATTTCCATAGTCAAGGGTACTATGTTCATAATTATCATGAAGAAGCCCTGCTGCTGAAAGCATATGAAGCTTATTGTTTCCAATACGGTCAAATCGTTTGGTTCCAAAATAACTGTTCCCAGTATCACTGTTAAACACTCTACACTCAGACATTTCGATCCCTGAATCCAAGGCCATTTTATAATAAGCCAACTCTATATTAGCGATATCTTTCGAATCTACATCTGCTGCAAATTTGATAATCCAGTGTTCATAATCTTTCGGAAGATTAGCGATACCACTGATGAGTGAATCTGTCTTCGGGTTATATCCTGCATAAATTTTTGGTCGTGCTCCACCAGGACTACCTCCCCTTCTGAACATATCATCAATTATGGCACTGCTTTCGCCGCTGATTACTTCAGAAATATTGTCGTTTAGTTTATCTAAATTAATTTCTATGACCTCCTGTTCCAACTCAACGCTTGGTCTGTAGTGTAGTGCTCCCATACTATTCTCCCCAGAAAATGTCAAATGATCCAACGCGTTGAGAGATTCAATGGCAATCCGATCAGCACTGAGTCGTTTTTTGATTAGCAAGTATCCCCAGGTATCTGGCAAAGAGTCTGCAAACACGCCAAAGAGACCATTGAATGCTTTGTCTTTAGTAGTTTGAGGATTATCGTCAAACTTTAATTGATTAGGAGATAGATTTTTTCCTACTTCTAAATAAGCATCACTATATTTAAACAATATACTCCGACCATCTAAAATGAGCTGACCTATGAGTGTTTCTTGTTTAGAAAATTGTATATATACGTCGAGTTTAATTGCCGCCATAATCAATAATCAAATAAATCCTTTTTCCGCTTCATATCGCTTGAGAGCAATATTGATTCAAAGTCTGTCAGGCGCTTAAGAGCTTCACATATCTTTAGAAGTGATTCAAGAGAAATAATACCTGTTGACTCAAATTTTCGAATACTAGCGTAAGCTACTCCAGATCTCTCTGACAATTCTCTCTGAGACATCTTTTCCTGTTTCCTTAAGACTATGATGTTTTTTGATAAAAGAATCATTATTTCTTTAGGTAATTTTTGATCTCCATACTTTCCCATAAGTATCCTTAGTTTAGAATACGAAGATAATAAATGTACACATAAAACGCTACTATAATAGCATTTTTTCATCATTTACAACAAAAATTGCTACTATAGTAGCTTATAAATAATTAATCCGTACCATTCACATACGAGAACCTCAGTCAAAGGGTGTAAGTATTTGAAGGCACAGTTTGTTCTTGTTTTTGAGAAAAGGTAACAGAATTCTGAAACAGAAAGGACAGTAAAATGAGTTAAGCATATGCGGATATACTGATTTTTTCATTGTCTGAAGTACAAAATCTGGTAT
>CAKMZM010000311.1 GCA_929200365.1 uncultured Flavobacteriaceae bacterium
CATGGTTCTCAAAATAATGGTTTTCAGGAAGCAAGGAGTTTAAACATGCTCTAACTAATAGTTTAGTACATGACAAAAATTAACTGTGAATAGTAATACGCCTAATAATTTTATGGTTTATCAAGACCTCACAGGTCTTAGAAATCTGTAAAATAACAATTTAATAATTAATTACTTAAATGTTTATCCTAGTTTTTTGTCATCTACTTAGAACTAATTAGTATAACAAAAGCTTCCAGAGAACTTATCTTCTGGAAGCTTTTTGATTAAAACTTGCTTGGTTTTAGATTGAAATGCCAGATGATTATAAAGAATAATATTTTGAATATTTTTTTTCTTGAGTCAAATTTAGCGGCATTATATTTGTAAGAGTTTATAAAAATGTACTTACTATATGAAAATAATTATTCTTAGTTCAAAATAATATCATTGAGATCTAACAAAATGTTTAATCTTAAAATAATTGATTTTGAAACTGGTATATTAAAGAAAGAAGATTCATTTAGGTACTAAAAATTATGATCACATTAAAAGCTAAAGATTTTTTAGGAAAAACGACAGAGCAATTTTCTTTTGGAAGTTATGATATGTCTATGGTAAAGTATCATAAACCAGTTTCAGAAGATTGGCATTCTCATGAAAAGTATCACCTTTCACTGATCTTACAAGGTGGTAATCTAGAATCTCGAAAAGGAAAAGATATTCAAGTTCTTCCAGGAAGTACCCTACTGTATGATAGGTTAGAGGTGCATCGTAATAGATATACCGCATTTCCGTCTGAAAATTTAAATATAGAAATTGATGATTCTTTTTTTACAAAAAATGAGTTGTCAACTTCTGATTTTAAAACATCAATTCTTAAAGACACTGAAGTTCAATTTCAATTATTGAAAATATATAAGGAATTAAAGATTGGTGATACACCTTCTTCAGATTCAATTCATTTATTATTACTTACATTATTTTCTAGATATGATAAGATGATTGATTATAGACCTATATGGGTCGATACTATTCGTGAATTGTTATGCGACAGATGGGATGAATTTATTACATTAAAAGAACTGTCAGAAAAAGTGCAGATACATCCGGTTACAATTTCCAGATACTTTTCAAAATATTTTAACTGCACACTGGGAGAGTATATGCGTAGAATTAAAATTGAAAAAGCAATTCTATTTTTAAAGCATACAAATAAACCTCTTACCGAAATTACATTCCTCTGTGGTTTTTCTGATCAAAGTCACTTTTCTAAAACCTTTAAACTTTGTACAGGATTCAAACCTAAAGAATTTAGACGAATATAAAAAAAATGTACTCCCGAGGTTAATTTCATCCTATTTTTCATAGATTTTTCTTTATTAATTTACACCAGGTAAAAAATCATTTACCACTAATTAATAATTCAACTTTCATGAAACAAACAGTATTACAGAAAAGTAAAATAGTAATCGCATTTCTTTTCATTACAACATCTTTTTTTGCTCAATCTCGTAATGAAATCATTAAAGAAGCGCAAAAACTATTAGAAGAAAACTATATCTTCTTAGATAAGGCAAAAGAAACCAATGCTCATTTGGATGCATTGATGAAAAAAGGTTTTTTTGATAACCGATCTCCCAAAGATTTTGCCGAAACACTTACTCAAGAATTACGAAAAATTACGAAAGATAAACATCTGGGTTTTTCGACTCCTGAAATAAACCAAGGAGTAAAAAAAAATGAAAAATCAATTACAGAGAATTTAAATAGATACAAATTACCAATGCTAAGAGGGTTTCAGTTTTTGGAATCTAATATCGGATATATCGACCTTGCTTTTTTTGGTGGTTCTGAAGAACATTTGGCAAAAATAGATCAGGTAATGAATGATATGCTCGTTGCAGATGCTATAATTATAGATATGAGAAGAAATGGCGGAGGAAGTCCAACTACGGTAAATTATTTATCGAGTTATTTCTTTAATGAAAAGTTATTATTAAATACTATTTATTCTCGCGCCAATGATCATACCGAAGAATTATGGGTGGCAGATGTAAAGGGAGCTAAAAGACCAAAAGTACCAGTTTATATACTTACCAGTAATGATACATTTTCTGGCGCCGAAGATTTTTCATATACTATGCAAAGTAGAGGGAGGGCTACAATAATAGGAGAGGTGACAGGAGGAGGAGCACACCCAACCGGAGGTTTTTCTTTACCAAATGGTTTTAGTATTGCTATACCTTTTGCAAGAACCATAAACCCGGTTACCAAGACCAATTGGGAAGGCGTTGGGGTACAACCCGATATAAAAATATCCGCAGATAAAGCCTTAGAAAAAGCTAAAGAACTGGCAATAAAAGAAGCGGTTAAATATCAGAATTCCTTGTTTGCACCATTAGAAAAAGCACTTATTAATGTGAAAGATAAAAATGGAACAGACCAAGATAAAAATAAAATATATAAACAACTTGAAATACTGGTAAAAGCTAACATATTGAGTGAGGGAACTATTAATGCTATTGGATATGATTATATCCGAAGTGAAAAACTACAAATAGCTCAGGCTATTTTTGCATCCAACACACTTTTGTTTCCTGATTCGGCAAATACATGGGATAGCCTTGCAGAAAGCTATTTTGAGTTAGGTAACAAAGAAAAAGCCATCGAATATTATGAGAAAGCAATTAAGATGGATCCTAAGGGAAGGGTAGGAAAAGGAGCGCGAAGAATGTTGAAAAAAGTTAAGTCACAATA
>CAKMZM010000312.1 GCA_929200365.1 uncultured Flavobacteriaceae bacterium
AGAGATAAAACCCTATTTAAGGATGACGCCTCAACCAAATTTAAATTAGTGAGTATGAAATAAGCCATAACAATTAGGTTGATACCCAACCGAAATGATTCTATGGCGATTCCATCTGACCACTAAAAAAACAATAAATATATAAACAGATGAAATTAGAGTTTACATGCTCTCAATGCAAGATTCAAAATAAATTTAAACCTGTAACAACAACTAGAGGTGAATTGCAAATGAAAGTTGGTGATGAGGTACAGCTTATATGTAAGTATTGTAATAAAGAGGATAAAAAACATATTAATAGAATAGATGCGGTTGTTGATAACAAAAAAATTCTCTTTGCTCTTATAATATGTGCAGTAATTGCCATTGTTCTTTTAAGTTTTTATGGTCTTATAGCTTTGGCTGTTATCTCAATACCATTATTAATATGGATTCAGGAAAGTAAGTCGACCCATCATTTTAATTCATACAAGATTAGAAGAAAATAATTATGCTGGATAAAAACGGAATCGCAAAGCGTATTGCTAAAGAATTACAAGACGGATATTTTGTTAACTTGGGAATAGGTATACCTACACTAGTTGCCAATTATATCCCTCAAGGGATTGAGATAGAGTTTCAAAGCGAAAATGGAGTTTTAGGAATGGGTCCTTTTCCTTATGAAGGAGAAGAAGATGCCGATATTATTAATGCAGGAAAACAGACTATCACAACTATGGCAGGAGCATCGTTTTTTGATTCTGCAATGAGTTTTGGGATGATTCGAGGGAAACATATTGACCTAACAGTTCTGGGAGCAATGGAGGTTTCTGAAGAAGGAGATATCGCAAATTGGAAAATCCCTGGTAAAATGGTTAAAGGAATGGGAGGAGCTATGGATCTTGTAGCTAGTGCAGAGAATATTATTGTTGCTATGATGCATACCAATAAAGCAGGATCATCCAAATTGCTTAAAAAATGCTCACTTCCGCTTACAGGAGTTGGTTGTGTAAAAAAAATAGTTACAAACCTAGCTTTTCTGGAAATCACCGAAAAGGGATTTAAACTTTTAGAAAGAGCTCCTGGAGTATCTGTTGAAGAAATTAAAAATGCAACAGAAGGAAATCTCATAATCGAAGGAGATATACCTGAAATGATTTTAGATTAATCAGAATCTAATTCTATGAATATAGTAACGAATAATAATTAATATACTACGAATAATAAATTAAAAAAGAAATCGTTTATTAATAACAAGATACAATTCCTTGTTTTTGAAAGAAAAATACTACACTTTCAAAAAGATATTCTCGCCCTTAAACCTTTGCTTTAACCTATAAAAAGGAACGATATGCTTTTAAATGTTAAAATTATGTGTATTATGTCGATTTTTTAAGTTATTGAACGTTATTTCGGAAAATAATTTGCATATTAGTGTCCCTGTAAAAAATAATACTCTTATGAATATTATTTTTTTAATAAGGATTAAAAAAAAATATTAACCCACACAAGTTTCCCCTATTATGAAAAAGCGTATAAATCGTCTACAGAAATCAATAAAGCCTACAATGGAATTGATTTCAAACTGTGTTTATGTGGCGAAAAAAGTATTTTTGTTGATGTGATTTTTTGTTGTTAATTAATCGCAACCCCCAAGTCGCGATGAATGAAACCTGTTAGCCTGTATAAGTTTAACAGGTTTTTTTTATGTACAGAATTAATAAAAAAATAAGATAATGGTTCATGTATAAAATGTACTCTTCTAGGAAGATCTTTTGGAATTATGATTATAAGCTAGTATAAGATGATAGTAATTTATGGGGCAATCAGGAAGTTTTTATTAACTACAACTTATTTATTTTATATCCAATCAATTTTTCAATTTGATCCAATGTAACATACTCAAAATCTACTTCATCTTCTATTACAGCCTGTTCTATTAATTTTGAAGCTTTTTTGCCTTCCATTTCACACAGTGCCTTTATCAAAATACCATTAAATGTATAGCTGTTTACGTAATACTTTTCAAGCTCTTTTATAATTATGTCAATACAAACCTCGTTATATTGTTTCTCTTTTTTTGTATTCATTAATGATTCTACCACAGTACATCTAAAAGACCATCCAATTGATTTGTCTTCTAAAAACTTTGAAATAGATGGAATAGCACCTCCGCCAATCATACCAATAACCAAAAGTAACTCCAAAGCAAATTCCATAGTTTCTATAGTCGTGATCAAAGTATTCAATAGAGGCACTACAGCTTCTATTGCATGTAGCTGCCCAAGTGCTCGCCAGACGTGTAAAGGGATACATCCTTTGAATTAAGCCCTAGCTCTGAAACATAATCTGACCAATTTTGATGTACATATACATCTGTTACTCCCATACTAGCAAGCTTCTTAGTTAATTTTGATTTTTTTTTCATAGTATCAAATTTTAGAATTCCCCTCTTTTGTATGAGTCTACTATACTGTTACAAAGAATCTATAAATTGATATTAATAACTCTTTTTTTAACCTATTTTCCTTTGGGAATAGCATGTATTAGTTTTTTGGTATAGTCCTTTTTTGGGTTTTCATAAATCAAATCTGCGTCGCCTTGCTCTTCTATTTTACCTTTATTCATGACCAATAGCTGATCAGACATGTATTTTACAACAGCCAGATCATGCGAAATAAAAATATAGGTAAAACCAAAATTGCTTTTTAACTCATTTAATAAGTTAAGCACTTGTG
>CAKMZM010000313.1 GCA_929200365.1 uncultured Flavobacteriaceae bacterium
AACAAGGGATTGGTTACCCTGCATAGTCTTCGCCATAGTATTGCCACTCATCTTTTACAGCAAGGTATGGAACTCGAATCTATCGGTAGGTTTTTAGGCCATAAAAGTATAGAAGCGACTCAAGTCTATGTGCGTATGAATGAAGCGTTAATGCATGGTAGTACCGATGAAAAATAACCCCATTATTTTAGAAGGTTTTGAGCAGTGGCTTATCGGCAGAAAGTATGTTGTACTGACCATTGCTCATTTTTTAAGGCAGGTTACCCTATTTACAAGTTGGTTATCCTCACAAGATCTTACAGAAACTACAGCTGGTTATAAAGATTTGTTAGCCTATATTGGGTATTTACAATCGCTAGAAAAATCAAAATCTAATATCAATACTACTCTTCGGATTATAGCACATTATTATCAGTACTTAAACACCTTGAGTGTAAACCAAATATCAAACATTGCTTTAAATGTGCGTTTACGAGGGGTAGCCCAATACCAACCTTTACTACTAACAGAAGCAGAGTTACTTGATCTTTATCAAGAGTACCAAACCCCTGTATCTAATCGGGGGTATTATAAATACTCCAATAAATTGATTCTGGGGTTTTTAATTTTTCAAGGACTCGATAGGCATGATATTTTAAAACTGGAATTGAGCGATCTGGATTTAGAGAAAGGTAAATTATATGTACCTGGAGGAGCAAGAATAAAAAATAGCAGAACATTATTATTAGAAGCCCATCAAATCTATCCGTTACACAGCTATATTACCCAGTACAGAGGTATTGGAAAAAATGGTATAAAAAGTAAGTCGGCTAGCCAAAAGCTATTTCATCCTAATTGCGATAATGAGCATCGTCTTAATGAACAATGTAGCGTACTTACCCAAACCATCAAAAAACAGTTTCCTAAGCTAGCTTACAAAAGTCTGTCTCAACTCAAACACTCTCGGATCAGTATCTGGATTACTCAATATGGCCTTAGAAAAGCACAGTATTTAAGTGGTTACAAAGGAGTAGATGGAATAGAGCGCTATCGTAACCAGGATATGAATGATTTAACCCAACAAATAGAAAAGTTCCATCCGTTACAATAAATCGATTAAAATTCAGTATATTTGTACCATTAATGGTACATTTTTATAATTATGGAAATAATATCTAGTCGTGAATTTAGAGACAACCAAAAGAAATACTTTGATATGGTTGATGATAAAAAACAAGTTATTGTAAAACGCTCTAAAAATAGAGCTTATAAATTAGTTCCTGTTAATGAGGATGATATGGTTGTTGAAATCCCTTTAGAACACAGGTGTGATCCTTATGAGTTTAGTCCTAGTGGAGATCCTTTTTGGGCAGATAAGAGAAATGTAGAAATAGTAAAAAAAGCGATTGAAAATAAAGATCAGATCAGTGAGACAATTAACTCTGCAGAAGATCTTAAAAACTTCTTAGAAAATCTTTGATGTATATTTTAACAATTACGGTTCAAGCAAAAAAGGATATTGCTTTTTTAAAGAAAAATGGAGGTAAAACTGTTATCAATAAAATAGAGCAACTCTTATTAGAACTCATGGAACACCCTAGAACAGGAACTGGTCGTGTTGAACAACTTAAAGGTGATCGTCATGGGCAATGGTCAAGACGTATCGATAGAAAACATCGTTTGATTTATACGATTGATGATGAAATAGTTACCGTTACAATCATTGCTGCTCGAGGGCATTATGGAGATAAATAACCAGGTGTCTCCCTACGGTCGAAATATTATTATGGGCGCATCGCCGAAAAGGCGTTTTGCCCATAATCTGATCAAAGGTCTCACATCTGCCCATCCTATGGCAAAAATTTTTAAGTTGCTAGAAAAAAGCACCATAAAAAATCTTTTGCCCCAGCCGCCTAGCAGATGCTCGTCGTGTTCCCAGTCTTTTTTTTGTCATGGTTTTAAAGAAAAAACCCCGCCAAAAAAAATCCCTCCACACTGCATGGGCTCCGCCGCTAGTCGCAGCCTACTGCGCTGTTTTTTTTGAAATGTTATTTTTTTCTTCAATTGAAAAAAAACAGCTTGTGGCGTATCCCTTCGTTACACTCTCGGTCTACGTCGGCAGCTCCCCTCCGCTATGGCTACGCCTTGTTTTGCACGCATGCAGCTTATCTTCAAGTCGTCCCGAGTACTCGGGACTATGATTCTTCTTTAAGCTGAAGGTCAGCAGCTAGAGGCCTCTGCGCACTTCAGCTTAAAGAAGAATCGTTCTTACTCATACCGAAAAAACTATTTTAGAAGATAACGGAAGTTGTTGGCTGATGTGGATGAGTTCCGGTATCTTCTAAAATACGAGCCTTAATGGCGATTGAATGTCACACAAACAAGCTAAAAAAAGCGCAAAGGCAGCGTGGGGCGAAGCTACGGGAGTATTGTACATAATACTTGTTATAGACCCTGACTGTAAGGAAGAGCGGGTATAACTCGTATTATGTACCATATCGAGGGAATGGAAGCAGCAGCAAGACAGAGGTTTATTGCCTAAGCAATAATCTGGGTTGCTGCTGCGTGGGCTTTAGACAACACGATATTTTACCTTACTTTTGACAATAATGAGAGGTATATTTTACATACTATTTTTAGGGATTGCTAATCTTTTTTTGAGTTGTGAAAAAGAGCAGAATAGTGCTTTTCTTTTAACTGAAAAATCTTACATTAGGATAGGAGGCGT
>CAKMZM010000314.1 GCA_929200365.1 uncultured Flavobacteriaceae bacterium
AAAGATAAGCATTAATACCTTAAAAAACAAACTAATTTATGCTCTTATTAATAAGATAGAATTAGGGGAAACATCGGGATAAGCATATAATTTTATTACGCTAAAAATTGATTTTCAATCTGGAAATAAATTACTAAATCGACTCAAATACAATATTTAAGATTCATTGGTCGTTAACACATCATTAAGCACAAATCTAACTTAAAATCACATTATGAAAACTAGTAAATTATTAAGCCTTCCGGCTCTTATGTTATCTGTTTTGATGTTTACCAATTGTCAAACAGAAGATGAATCTGTAGCTACAGAAATTAATCAGGAAGCTTATAAATCAGAAGCTTCTGCAGAATTCTATCCTTTAAACGGAAATGAAAAAACTATTTCAAAAGATTTTTTTGGTATCAAAACAGAATTTAAAAAAGTTGATGACAATCTTATCCTTGGTGATATGGTATTATCTCCCGAACAGGTAGAAGAAACCAATATGCTACAAAAAGGAGTAATACGAACAGATAGACATTGGCCAAAATCAGGAAATTACTATTATATTCCTTATACCATAGACAGTAATTTACCTAACCAAGGTCGAGTAACTAGTGCGATTAATCACTGGGAAAGCAGAACCAAAATACGATTTATAAAAAGAACAAATCAAAGAGCTTATATTCGTTTTAGATCAGGCTCAGGATGTTCTGCTTATGTAGGAAGAAAAGGAAGCAGACAAAATATCACTTTAGATTCTTGGTGTACTACTGGAAATACTATTCATGAAATTGGACATGCCATTGGTATGTATCATGAGCAGCAAAATCCCCAACGCGATGACTATCTTACTATTAATTTTGAGAATATTAAAAGTGGATATGAATCTAACTTTTACAAAAAATCTCCTTCTGCGGTTAGAACATCAGGATTTGATATTGGGTCTATCATGATGTACGGTTCTTACTTTTTTAGTAAAAACGGACAACCTACCATAGTAAGAAAAGACGGAAGTACTTTTAATGCACAACGCAGTGCTTTAAGTAACACTGACCTAAGTATAGTAAGATTATACTATAAATAAGACAACAAGAAATAGTGGTCTAAAAAAAATGAGGAGAAGGATATCAAGTATCCTTCTCCTCGTTTTTTAACAACTTAGATTGATTCTGAAAATTAAATTCTCATTCTATCTGAATAGGTAAGAAGTTTAAGGCACTAAAACACTAATCTTTAATCGCTATTCCTTTAAAAAAAGTATAACAAAATGTACCTCCTCCTTCAGCAGTCTTATACAAATCGTTAATACCTCTGTTTATTTCTTCTTTGCTAATAATTTTCTTTGCCAATGCTTCTTCTGTAACCCCTTTGACCATAGCAGTAAAAGTATTTTTAATAAACCCATCTAATAATTCGGGTTTCGAATCATCAACATATACCTGCCTAGGAGAAATAGTGATATTCTTAAATCCCGAATCAAGTAACAACGGATATAGTGCTCTGCCAATATTAGCATTCCCCCCTTTTTGTTGTTGTAAAGTTACTTGTGCCTGGATCAGTTTTTGCGCAGATAGACTATCTGGGTAAAAATATGCAGAACCATGATCTCCTTCGATTATCATAAGGGTTCCCTTGGGCTTAAGAACCCTCTTTAGTTCCTGTATAGCTTCTTTTGAGTGGGATATATGTTCTAAAACAAAGCAAACAAAAATGTGATCAAAATAATCATCTTTAAAAGGGAGGTTTAACAAATCGGCAACCTTAAATTCTACATTCTTGATATCATACTCTTTGATTGATGCCTCTGCTTTTTCTAATGACGTAATAGACAGATCTACAGAAACAAAAGTCGAATCTAAGTTGTTTTTTGCTATAATTTTGGTTTGTGCCCCAACGCCACAACCAGCCTCAAGAATTAGAGAACCTTCTTTCCATTTTGAATCCCAATGCAAAAGCTCTGCAATAGAATTAGTCTGGTCATTTAATCAAATTGTTTCTTTCTGAGAGTAACCATGGATATAATTTTTCATATGATCTTGACTTATTTCCTGAATAGTGCTCTCTGCCTGTTTCAAGCGTTCGAGTATTTCTTTACTAGCATCTCGTAATTCTTTGCCAGATGTAGTAAACACCAATTGATTATTAACTCTATAAAATATCTGGGTGCCTAGACGAGATTCTAATTCTTTAAGTTGATGACTTAATGCCGATTGTGTAAGAAAAAGTTTTTCTGCTGCTTTTTTATGCAAAATACAACGCTTCTCTAAAAGCCAACGACAAAAGAATATGAAAAATAATAATAGGGTACCTGAATAGAATTCAACCGTTTATAAGATAAAAGAAGAGTACATTTGTTTTTGTTTATTTTTAATTAGACCTCACAGGTCTCACAGACCTGTGAGGTCTAGATTAGGTTTCTACAATTATATCTTATTTTCCAGTAATTTTTATGTTATCAATATGGTATCGTGTAGTAGCTCTTGGGTCACCACCAATATATCGAAAACCTATGCGAATGGTACCCTCTAAACAAGATAATCCAATAGGTCCTACAGATGCAGAATTGCCAAAAGCATTTAATGCCCCTCTAGGGATCATAACATCAAGCTTTATCCAGGATGTGGTTGTTGGATCACCAGTAAAATTATCGGTCGCAAAAACCTCAAGGATATTTCCGTTGTCATATCCCGCCT
>CAKMZM010000315.1 GCA_929200365.1 uncultured Flavobacteriaceae bacterium
TAAGCATATGCGGATATACTGATTTTTTCATTGTCTGAAGTACAAAATCTGGTATCCACAGCACCCCCATTAATCACTCCTTATTTTGTACTGCTTTAAGCAACGTAATTGGATTGTATTCATCAAATGATAGTATGGATTCTTCTATTATCGTATATCCTATTTTGTTGCAACCCGCTTTAAACGCTTGTACCGAACTTTCTTTTACTGCATTGATTACTATACAGGTTTCGGGTTCTAAAACTGGAGCAATCTTTAGAAAAAGCTCTTCTAATCTACCGCCATGACCTCCAATAAAAATTGCTTCAGGTTTTGCAAATTGAGTAAGATCCTGCTCAAAAAAATCTCCCATTACAATTTGAATCCCAGGAACTCCATAGCGTTTTTGATTTTCCTCTAAAATAGCTTTACACTCTAATCTTTTTTCAAAAGCAATGATATCTAAATCTCCATTTTTTAATTTAGCCTCGATACTAACAGACCCAGTACAAAAACCAATATCCCATACTATATTAACATTAAGAACATTTAAGTAATGTAGAGTTGTTAATCGAACAGGCATTTTGGTGATCATCTTAGGTCTTCCTGACAAGCCTTTAAAATCAATATCCTTTATCCCGAAATCAATGTGACGATGTTTTATTTTTTTAAGTATCACACAATTCAGTGAGTGAAACTTCATTGTTGAGGCTTTTTGCAACGATAGTTCCTGAAACTTTTCCTGTTCTCCTTCTATATCCTCTCCTACGAGCATGATATAATTATCATATCCATACTGCAAAAGTCTTTTTGCAATGGTAGTTGGGTTTTTTTCTACATCTGTAAGTACTCCTATATTTTCCTTTTGTTGTATTAGGGTAGCGTCTAATGCTTTCCAGCTTCTTCCGTGTACACTTACAGTTTGTAGCAAATTACTATTCAAATTCATGGCATTTGCCAATAATTGAATCGAACTAAAATAGGGAGTTGTTATGATTTCTGCATCTGGATATTTTTTTCTTAATGTGTTCGAAAACCCATAAAAAAGTGGGTTCCCTGATGCAAAAACAATAATCGGTGTTGTTGCTTTTTCATATCCCTCGAATACCTGAGACATTGGAGACTGAATAGTTATCCATTGATGATTTTTGGGAAGGAAATCTTTTACCAATTCATAATGCCGTTTTCCTCCACTAAATATATGGGCATCCAGCATATTTTGTTGTTGTTCTGTTGTGAAATCTGGAATCTTATTTCCGATACCTATAATATGGAAGATCATAATGTTTTTGATATTGTATACTCTTATAGCGTTAACAAAGCTACAAAGTTATACAATATCAATAAGGCTTTAAAAACTCTGTAAGCACATAATATGTTTTTTAGCGTGCCATTTATTTAAGGAACGTCTTTTTTTATTCTAATCCCGTCATTATTAAGGTTATTATAATTATACTTTTATAGTGCTATTAACCAAAATGTTATACTTAAAATCATGAGTGGGATTGTAAAACTATTTAATAATCTGTCGGGGGTATTTGGAATTATTGCATTGGTTCTTATTATTCTAGAATGGGGTATTCTTGTTATTACCAAAACTATAAAAAGTAGTAAAGAAGGTTGGGTGAATATATTATCTTATATGTTAGATAGTATCCCCTATATATTCTTAGGTAAAATTGTGATTCTTGGAATAATGACTTGGGTTTATGAATATCGTATTTTCACTTTAGGTTTTGATTGGTATATATGGATATTTGCATATTTTGCATATGATTTTATGTTTTATCTAGTTCATGTATTAGGGCATCAAGTACGATTTTTTTGGTGTATTCATGGAGTACATCACACAGCAAAAGAAATGAAATTAACTGTTGCCGCTAGAACCTCTATTATTGGGTTTATATATTTTCCTCTTACTGTACTTTGTCTACCTATATTTGGTTTTGATCCATTTATGATATTCATTGTGGAAGTTATAGCAAAACTTTATGGAGTTTATGAACATATAAATGAAAAGTTTATTGGGAAACAAGATGTATTGGAAAAACTGTTTGTAACACCTTCTGTGCACAGGGTTCATCATTCTTCGAATCCTATTTATCTAGATAGAAATTATGGGGAAACATTTTCTATTTGGGATAAAATATTTGGAACTTTTCAAACAGAATTAAAAGAAGAAAAACCTATTTACGGAGTCATGGGGGATAATATAGATAGTGAAAGTTTTTCGGATACTCAGTTATCATTATGGAAGGATCTTTGGAGAGATATGGCTAGTGCACCTAAATTATTGGATAAAATAAAGTATTTGATAATGCCACTTGGTTGGAATCATATAAATGGTGGTAAGACATCACATCATTATAGGTCAGAAGCTTTAGCAATATATGAGTCCAAAAAAAAATCAGAAAACAAGAAATCTACTCAAGAAATTGAACTAAATAGTATGAAATAAAAACTATTTTTTTTTATTACTATTACTTTTTATCATAAAGATATCGATTAATACTACAGTATATTAGTAAGTAAGAAAAGAATGTTTTAAAGTTTAATTATTTATATTTTTCTTCAATTACCACTTCTTTTTGAAGTTTGTTACGATCCCATTTTTTTAGTTCTAATCCAGAGGCAAAAACAATAATCGGTGTTGTTGCTTTTTCATATCCCTCGAATACCTGAGACA
>CAKMZM010000316.1 GCA_929200365.1 uncultured Flavobacteriaceae bacterium
ACCGAATAAAATTAACCTTCCTGTGTACCCATTTGCAAAAGAACGGTATTGGATTTCTAAATCAAAGACGATAGAAGTATCTGATGGAATAGGCAAGCTTCATCCTTTATTACATCAGAACAGTTCCAATATGGAAGAACAAAAATTCACCAGTATTTATAGTGGTAAAGAGTCCTTTTTATCCGAACATATTGTTAGAGGGGAAAAAGTACTTCCAGGAGTTGCCTATTTGGAATTGGTCAGAGAAGCAGGAGCTCAAAGTCTTGATCAGCCTGTTACTCAATTGAAAGATATTAAATGGCTAGATCCAATTCGAGTTCATGGAGAATCCAAAGAGATTCAGATTAGTTTATTTGACGATGAAGGAGGTATAGGATACGAGGTTTATAGTCAGTCAGATGATAACCAAGAAGTTATTCATGCTCAGGGTACACTAAGTACCGAACCATTACCGATGCTTCCCAAAGTGGATATCGCCCAAATCAAAAGTCGTTTACCTCATCAAAAGTCAGGGAAGGAATATTACGAAGAGTCCAAATCATGGGGTCTAAATTTAGGTAGGAGTTTTCAAGGGGTGGAGACGCTATATTTTAGTGAAGAAGAGGCATTGAATAAAATCCGATTGGATATAAAACTGGATTATGTACTTCAGCCTGGGTTAATGGATAGCGCATTACAGACTTGTCTTTTAGGACTAAATATTATAGAAGACTCGAATGTTTTAAAATTACCATATTCTGTAGGTGAAGTAAATATCTATGGAGATGTTAGCAAGACCAGTTGGTGTTATGCATATAATAGTCAAAATGGTAGAGGTAATGATATCGATTTATTATCTGACAAAGGTGATGTATTATTAAGATTTGTTGATTTTATAGCATTGCCAGTAGAAGGAATTCAAGATACAAAATCGGACTTAATTGATACCTCAAAAGAAAACAAAGCTTTGTTAGATTTTTATACAGGTACTTGGAAAGAAAGTACTGTAAAGCAATTGGGTTCGAAGATTTCCAATGAAATAATTTTGCTAGCTGGAGGGTCAGACCGTTTAGCAGAAAAAGTATCAAAAACGCTCAATAATGATGTTATAGCCATTAATGAAAATACCGAAATTGATTTCTATACTAAAGTTCAGGAAATTATAAAATCGAAATTACATGTAACAGAAAAGACACATATTACTGTAATGTATCGCAATCAAGATATTGTAAATTACAGTTTTGTTCGAGGATTGTTAAAAACGTGTGAACTCGAAAATCCAAAATTAAAAGGGAAGGTTATAGGCGTAGATAGTTTGTCGATAAAAGAATTAAATACTCTTATTGAAATTTTTCAATCCGAACACCAAGATTCTAGTAAAGAAGTTCGTTATGTTTCTGGAAAAAGAGAAGTTCAACAATTGGAACTTACTTCTTTATCCGATAACCAACCTGTAGTTAAGGAAAACGGCGTGTATCTAATAGTTGGAGGAGCAGGTGGTTTAGGAAAGTTATTTGCAACTTATTTAGCTGAGAATAAAAGTGCTAAATTAATATTAACAGGAAGAAGTAAAACCAGTAAATTAAGTACTACAGCGCTTAAAGAAGTGAATGCAAGTTACCACTGCTGTGATGTTACCAATAAAGATTCTGTTGATGCATTAATTAATGAGGTACTTGTTACTTATGGTCAACTAAATGGAATTATTCATGCCGCAGGAGTTCTAAAAGACAGTTTTTTGACACATAAAACTGAGGAAGAATCTCAGGCAGTGCTTTTGCCTAAAATAGATGGCGTGAAGTATATTGATCAGGCGACCAAGGAAATCGATTTAGATTTCATGCTGTATTGTAGCAGTATAGCTGGGGTGTTAGGAAATGTAGGTCAGGCTGACTATGCAAGTGCAAATATTTGGCTTAATGATTTTTCAGGATACCGTAATGAGTTAGTACACAGTGGAAAGAGAAAAGGACATACGATAAGCATCAATTGGCCGCTATGGAAAGATGCAGGAATGCAAATTGATACTGAAAGCGAAAAGTCTCTCGAAAGAAATTGGGGACTTCAACCATTGCCTTCTGATCAAGGAATAATTGCATTTGAAAAACTATTGAAAAGCAATTTATCACAAGCCGTGGTAACCTATGGAAAAGGTAAAAAAATAGCTTCAAAATTAGTAGACAATCCTCAAGAAAAATCGAAATCGGTTGAAACACCAGTTATGAATTCTTCTGTTTTATCCGCTAAGGTTGAGAAAGTGCTTTTAGAGATGGTGTCATTCGTCTTGAAATTAGAAATGAGCGTAATAGATTCAGAAAAAGATTTTGGAGATTATGGTTTGGACTCCATATTATTAACCCGTCTTGCCAATGTGCTTAATGATTATTATGACATAGATCTTTTACCGACATCATTTTTCAATTATCCTACAATAGCGGAATTGACGTTGTTTTTATCCGAAACTTATGTTGATGAACTAAGTAAGATTCATAAACCAGAGACAGCATCAAGCGTACATATAGAAACTCGACCTGAGGAAGCAAAAATTTCTTTTGATATATCGAAAAGAAAAAGGCAATTTTCTCGAAAAGGAATTGTAACACAATCAAACGCTTCAGTAGTATCCAATGAACCTATTGCTATTGTAGGGATGAGTTGTCGTTTTCCTGGTTCTCCAGATT
>CAKMZM010000317.1 GCA_929200365.1 uncultured Flavobacteriaceae bacterium
ATGCCTCTACTGCATATGGTACATGCTCTCCTAATAAACGTCTTTTTGAATATTGAAGAAAGAAAGGCATGGCTTTTTTTGTATAGCCTGCGGCAAATACACCTCTCAGGGCATAAAGCGTAGCTCTGTCCCAAAATGTGGTACTTCCCTCTTCTGAAGCCAATCCATCCTCTGTCCATAGTTTATCAGAAAATAGAGCATCAATAGTTCCTTTACTTCTATTAAATATACCTACAGTAAGAGGAGTACAAATCCATGCACGCAAAACATCATTTCCTTTATAATATCTATAGGTTTTAAATCCTGAAACATTCTGTCCGAAATAGTTTTCAATAGATTTTTCTAATTCCTTAGACTGCAATGTATACTTGTCTAAAATAGCAGTTTCGATATTTAATTCTTTTCCCAGATAAACTGCAGAAATTAATGCGTCATAATATAATGAAGAAGTGTTTAAATTTGCTTTCCCTGCGGGAAACCGTCCTTCTAGCTCATCACTATCAGAACTAACTACACCTTCATGATTTACTTTTTTTCTGCAATATTCAAGACACCACTCAATTAAAGGCCAAAGTTTGCGTGCTTTATTTTTATTACCATAAGCCAACGCAAACCGAGTAGCCCCATAAGCGATCATTGCCATATCTCCTCTATCTCCAGCCCCATTCCATATATCTATACCTTCGGCAATAATAGAACTAGGAATTGGTTTATATTTAGGATTTATAAACCTTGCAAAATGGCGAAATGAGTTTATTGCAGATTCATTACCTGCTAAATTTCCAAGGAATGGAAAAAAGGGGTTTGCATATTCAGCTTGATCATTTGCCCAAATAGCAGCATAAAAATCACCACCACCAGGGCCATGCATTAACCCACCCTTTGTATTAAATATACTTTCAACCGCTCGTAGTTTGGCAAAAGAAAACGCACTATTCATGATCTTATCAGGAGACTCAAATACCAAATCTGAAAAGGTCTGGTTTATCAGTTTTTTACGTTTATTTAATTCATAATCGGGAGATATATACGGTTCTTTTGCATCTAAATTATACCCTGTATAAATTAACGAATAATCTAATGACTCATTGGCATTTATAACAAACCGCCCATGTTTGTTGGAGATTACTTTTATTTGATAAACCCCATCTACACCTTTATTTACTTCGGTTGCATGCAATAATTCAATTTTAGGAAGTTCTACTATAACAGGTTTATCTGTTGGGTTATTGATTTCTATCTTATCTATAAATAGGGGGTGATGAGTAGAAGGAAACAATTGATGTTTAATATATATGCCTTCAGTTGTTACAGATTGATAGCCTAGAATTCCTTTAATATAAAACTTATCTGGTTTTTCAATTACTGCTTTTCCATTAATCTTAATTAGATCAAATTCATTGTTATCTATATCATGTGAAAGGCTGGCGTGTGTATCATTTGGAATAGTTCTTAGCATAGGAAAAACTAAATGAACTTTTTGTTTTAATTTTCCATTTTGAACTCCGTAATGAACAATTGTCGATATATATAGCCCACTCATTTCAATATGATCCATATGTGAGTCACTAGTTTTTATTTGCCATTCGATACCCCCATCATCTGCTAATAGCCACCTTGTACTATCTTGAGGTTGTGCATGACTAAAAAAGTATACAGAAAATATAAAAAGAAATGTTAATTGTAATAGTGACTTCATCTTATTTCATTTTTTATGAGTTCTAATGCTTGTTGCTCTTGCTATATAGTTTATTAATGTGTTGATTTGATAAACCCAAAGATATTAAAAAGTATTACCTACATTCTTTAAACATTTCTAAAGCCTATACTCGTTTGCAATCATTGGTAAAATTAGCCTTTGATTGGGATACATTTTACTACTCTATAGATGTTGTTATACGTTTTCCTAATTTTTTACCATCTCAAAATTGAGTAGAAATACTATCGTTTTTGGTTAACATTCCAATATACCAGCAAATTAAAGACATATCTTTATAGCAATATCCTTGCCCCACACCAAAATCATCTAATGTATTAAGTTTGCTTTTAGATGGTCTAATTACCTCTAGATTATAAGCTCCTGTACCATCCTCGCCACCTGTACTATACGCAAACAAACATGCTGCAAAAGGCATGGTAATGTTTTTTTGCCAGTAAAATCCAGTAAAAGTAATTAGCCCATCTCTACGATTAAGAATTTGCTCTTTTTTGGGTTTGGTAAAATAATATACTGTAAAAAATACTGCAAGAACACTAGAAAAAATAAATACGTATAAATCAAAAGTATCATTACTAAACAAACCACTGATAACAATTAACCAAGATATCCCCAAAAACAAATGGAGAGCTATTACCTGAAATAGGCATATTCATAAAATTATGATCAGCATACCAACTTGTTTTATTTGTTGGATTATTCAAGTCCTTGTTTTTTTGGGTGTACGACAAATTTCCTTTTTTTCATAGAAACACTAAAAGTTAACAATATCTTTCTTTTATGCTTTACACATCCCATTCCCAACCTTCCCAAAGGGAAAGAGTTAGTTTTGCTTTGAGAAGTTAAGATACCAATATCTTTGAAAAGAGAAATTTGTCGTACATCTTGGTTTTTAGAATATAGAGTTTTCTTCTTCTTCTATGTCTGTTGTATTGCTTAT
>CAKMZM010000318.1 GCA_929200365.1 uncultured Flavobacteriaceae bacterium
CCAGAATTATTCTCACTACCAGCTTTGAGAATAAGTTGAATATGAACATTAAAGTATTTATAATTGTCCCATGCGTATTTTGCAATTTCTGAGTCATTGGTCCCGTTAAGCCCAAATCCTTCTTTGTTTTCGTGATAAATAATTCCAGTGGTAGTATTTCCGTCTGGGTCTATTTGAGCTAACCTAAACTCCATATTCATACCTCCTTCAATATTTCTAAAAGCTGGATCTACCGCATCATTGAACCCTTTAAAGTCTTCGTTTATACTTTTTAACGATTGCTTTATTCTTTCATCGGTTACCTCTCTGATATTGCCATCACTATCACTAGGCCATCTTGTACCATACACATGGTAAACTACTGGAATGATGTAACGCTGTGCAGATTTGTTTACTCCTGTTTTTTTAAGCTGAATTTGTTTTTGAACTATTTTTTCAAATTCTTTAGCTTGCTGAAAAGCTTTAGGATTCTGTTTGTAGAATTCTTGTTGAGTTTCTTCGAATAAGCAACTATTTTGTTGCTGTTGCTGACCTAACATAGGAGAAATCATCAACCCTATTAGGGTCAATAATAACATGTTTATTTTTTTCATCTAAAAGTTGAGTTTTTGTGTTAACTACAAATTTAATCTTATTACAATTCATTGATTTATAAAATACTATCAAAACTCAATACTATTTTAACTAATTATACTTTTTGTTTATATAGAGTTTAATTTTGAATTACACATAAAATATGTAAAAATGAGAAGATGTACTTGACAGATAGAAGAATATAATATCAGGGCACAATCTTTATTCAATTCAGAAAACAAGTACAAGATCAAATCTTCATGTTTATACTATATATCTATTTTCTTTAGGTGAGCCAAATAGATATTTGAAGGTTTTATGCGATACTTGTTTTAAATAATTATCAATTGGATAGATGTTTTGAGAAAGAGTCTGGCTAACTTAAGAAACGCATATTTTTCTTATAAAATTTAACCTTAAATTCTAATCCATAGCAAAACGGATTCAACCTATTTTCCTAAGTGCCTTTTATAAGGTTTTCAAAGATGTACTACAAGTTTCCCTTTTGTCAAGAAAACATAAAAAAATAACACTATTCTTTCTTGTTTTGCGCATCCCATCCCAACCTTTCTAAAGGGAGCTGGTATTGTTTTGGAAAATTAAAAAATTTATATTTTTGAAAACGGAAATTTGTCATACACCTCTTTTCAAAATAGGCTTCACTCAATCTTAAAAAGTTTATTCTTCATGCAATAAATCACCAAACCTACTCTGGTTTTCATTCCTAGTTTCTTAAAAACTGTTTCTCTGTAATTCTCTACTGTTTTGGGGCTTATCTTCATTTCTACAGCAATATCTCTATATGTAAGTTCTGAGCATGCATATTTCATAAACATTCTTTCTTTATCAGTTAATTTCTCCTGTAAATTTTTGCCGCTTCCAGTTTCTCCTGAATATCGTAATGCATTCTCTATTTTACCTGAATAATAAAACCCTTGTTCTATCACCATATTCATAGCAAATTGAAAATTATCGGGATGAATATCTTTTAGCAAATATCCCTTGGCTCCTGCTCTAAGCATTTTAATTATAGTTTCTTCATCATCCTCCATCGTTAATGCTAGTGCTTTTTGATCTGGTTGATTTTCCTGAAGCCATTGCATCGTTTGCACACCATCCATCACAGGCATTTTTACATCTAAAAGAATAAGGTCTGGTATTTTTCTTTTATGTAGATAATATCGAGTAAGTTCTTTTCCATTTTTTAGAATTCCCAAAACCTTATATCCCTCAAGTTTAGATATTAAACTTTCTAGTGATTGTGCAAATAGAAGATGATCATCAACAATAACTATAGTCTTCTTCTTCATCTGTTCTTTTTTATTAAACTCGCTTTACATTTTATAAGAAATTATAAAATGTAAAGCGAGTTCACTGTTTATATAATTGTTAGATAAATTTCGTCGTTATATATTATGGAAGTATTGTGGTTTATTTGAAGTTTTCAGTTAAGAACGACTCATTTTATCTGTATTACTTTTTTTGTATTTACATTAATTTAATCATTTCTTTTAAAATTACTCAAGATGAGTTCAATTGAAGGTGGTTTAGGCTTTTTCAATTCGCTATAAAAATGATTTTTTTCATTTTATTTTCATCTTTTTCTTACTTTGTACACTGTTTAAATAACTTGGTTTCTATTCTGCCACTTCTACTATATACATCAATCGGCTTAGTATAAACTTCGTTTATAACTCACTTGACTTTGAACAAAACAAAACAAAAATAGTAAATACATATACATACACACCAGCGACTTACACAAATTTATTTTTATTACATCAAAAAACAAATGTATTAAATCAATCTTATGTTATACAAGGTATAACAAAGTAATACCATTTCTACCTTAACCTAATGGCGAAATAAGTATCTAAATATCAGGGATTCACAGCAGTGATAGTATGATTTTTTATAGTTGTTTATGATATATAGATACTCTTAAGGATTTAAAAATGGAAACAACACCACTAATAACGATTATAACAGCCTAATAAAAAATAAATTACTTTTAATTTCTTTATCAAATAGCTCGATATTTTCAAAATTCTTAT
>CAKMZM010000319.1 GCA_929200365.1 uncultured Flavobacteriaceae bacterium
TAACCAATCCGTTACCAGAATTTTGTTATGTAGGGATGTAAATAACCAATCCGCTACCAGAATCCTATTATGTAGGGGTGTAAATAACCAATCCGTTACCAGAATTTTGTTATGTAGGGATGTAAATAACCAATCCGCTGCCAGAATCCTATTATGTAGGGGTGTAAATGGCTAATCTGTTACCAGAATTATGTGGTATACGACAAATTTCACTTTTCAAAAGAGGTTACTTTGTTAATTTCCCAAAACAATACAAGATTTTTCCCTTTGAGAAGGGTCGGGGATAGGATATAGAAATTAATTAAATATAAATTCAACGAAGTTATAAACTAGAGCCATTGGTTATTTTTTGCTCTACCAAAATCAATAAAATAACGTTTTTTAATATTTTTAAGAATCGACTAATTTATTCCTACTTTGTCATCTAAGGGCGTTTCCCTATCGGGTCGGGCTTTTCGTTACAATTCCTCGCACCTCCTATCGTCGGGCTGTGGGATTTTCACTGCAATCCCTAACGCGTTTATACCAGTCGTTGGTAAGATGACAAAGTAGGATTATTTATCAAAGAATCGCTAAGATTTTGAAAGCTTTTTTATACAATTATAAAAACAAGGCATGTCAAAATGATTATTTGAGTAGATACTCATATAAACTAGCTTTTTTTAAACCTGTTTTTTCATCACTTATAAAAAGAATAGAGTCATTTTTAAAACAAATTCCTTCTTTTTGAGAATTGTGATTTAGTTTTATCTTTTTAATATCCCCATCAAATAGATTATCGTCTTTAAAATTACTTAACAAAAATATCTTATTATGTGTGAGAAGGGCAATTTTATCTTTAGATTGATTAATTGTAGCTCCAGTAATAAGACAATTAGAATAATTTTTGCAGGTTTCATATTCATCAATTAATTTGGCCATATATTTTCCTGGCGTGGCAGAAACTCGGTATAGTTTGGTCGTTGCCTTTGATTTTTTCCCTCTGTTTTTGGTAAACAAGTATAGATTGTCATTTAAGTGTACAAAAGCCTCAACATCAAAATTTAATCTTTTTTTCTTAGGAGGAAATTTTTTTTGATCTTCAAAAATGAACTCGATTTTTGAGACAACAATTACATTCGATATAATTCCAGAAACTTTATAGATGACCAAATCTTTTCGAGCATTATTATTATTACCAAAATCACCAATATAAATATTGTTTTCTTGATCATAAGCAAGATCTTCCCAGTCAATATTTTTAGATCCTGGAATTTTGATTTCGCGTAATATTTCACCTCTTTGATTTAGGCAAAATAACACATTACTATTACCCGAATCATTAATAGCATACAAATTATGATTAGATAACATGGCAATACCCGATATTTCGTGAAGAGTATTAGATAAGGCATTAATCTTCACTAAACCTATGTTTTTACCCTTTTGAGAACTAACAGCTGTTGTCATCAAAAGGATAAGATAGGATAGTTTTAATATTTTAATTTCTATAATTTTAGACATCAAACCTCCATTTTTTTTCTATACCTCAACTCAAAGCCCCTGTATATATGTTACTATCGTTATGATTAGGATTATCTTCTATAGGATCATCACTATCACTACAATTTATATTTAATAAACTTGCTAGCTTAAATGTTACAATATAAGGGATATTTTTTTCATATAATGTTGCTGTTTTTGATCCACTCAAAATAAAAAAAGCAATAATGTTGCAACTCCTGTTTTTGCAAATATGATTTCTTTAACAAGCATAAATTAGTTATGAATGAAGGTAATAAAATTGATCAGAATGACAGAGAATTAATACCCTTTTTCCATGCTATCTAATATTATAATCAGAAAATGTTTTATAAACATCCATATAGTAAGTTTTGTTATCTAGCCCTTATGTTTATATCCTTTGCTTTTATAATAGTACGCTGATACAAGATCAGGGGGTTTACCTGATTTTGTAGTTGGTCTTTTATTATATTGTAAAAAAAATGACTTGTGATTACTGTATCTCAATGCGCAAAGTTTTACTACCTTACAGGCAATGATTTCTCTCTAAAATTTAATAATGATGTCTGAAAAACAACAAAAAGCTAATGCTTACTGGAAAGAAAATATAAAATACTTATTCATTTTACTTGCAATATGGTTTGCGGTATCATACGGCGCAGGGATATTTTTTAAAGATGCATTAAATCAATTTCGCATAGGAGGCTTTCCTTTAGGGTTTTGGTTTGCACAACAAGGTTCTATCTATGTATTTGTGATTTTAATCTTTGTTTACGTTAGATTAATGAACAAATTAGATAAGAAATATGGTTATGATGAAGAGTAAGATACTAGAAAATTAACAGGGATCAAATTAGAATAACAGCCTAATTTGACTTACATAATCTCTAAGGGGCACCTCTAAAAACTCATTTTTATTACAAATTGCTGCAAAAATCAATCTTTTCGTTGTCAGCCAAAATCTTTCCTCATCATAGCTATGGCTATGTTTGTGGAATATTTTGCCTTCCGCCTCAACCTTGATTTTTTCGCTGCTTTTCATAACAAAATGAGTTTTTAGAGGTGCCCTAAGATTATAAACAACTAAAAAAATATAATATGAGTGTTCAAATATGGACTTAT
>CAKMZM010000320.1 GCA_929200365.1 uncultured Flavobacteriaceae bacterium
AAAGGCTTTTTACCACTGTCTGAAACCTTTGTTATCATTAACATTGTTTAATTGGTATATTTTTTTGCTGCTTGAAGAAAAATCAAACCACACCAAGGGCTAACAATCAAATAGTTACATGTTTTTAATAACGAAATTTTAGTACATAACAAAAATTAACTGTGAATAGTAGTACGCCTAATGATTTTATGTTTTATCATGTACTAAAATTTCGTTATTAAAAACTAACTTACTTGTTTATCTATATAAAACATTATCCTTCCTATTAAAGTTACACTATTGCCCCTATTCTATTATGATGCCTTTCTCTCGCTAATAATGTATTTTTAAGCAGCATTGCTATTGTCATAGGCCCCACTCCTCCAGGCACAGGAGTAATAAAAGATGCTTTTTTACTTACATTTTCAAAATCTACATCTCCTACAATTGTATACCCCTTCGGGTTGGATTTATCAGAAACTCTTGTAATTCCAACATCAATAATAACAGCGCCCTCCTTCACCATTTCTACCTTTAAAAAATTAGGAACTCCCAATGCTGAAATAACAATATCTGCTTTAGAAATGATCTGTTCAATATTTTTGGTATGACTATGTGTTAATGTAACTGTAGAATTACCAGGGAAACCTTTTCTTCCCATTAAGATGCTTATAGGCTTACCAACTATATGACTTCTACCAATTACCACAGTATGCTTTCCTTTGGTCTCTACATTGTAGCGTTCCAATAATTCTAAAATACCAAATGGAGTAGCTGAAATAAAAGTGGGCATCTCTAATGCCATTTTCCCAAAATTCGTAGGGTGAAAACCATCTACATCTTTATCTGGGTGTATTGCTAAAAGTATTTTTTGTTCATCAATTTGAGGTGGTAGTGGCAATTGTACAATAAAACCATCTATAGCATCATCTTCATTAAGCTCTTTAATCTTAGCCAACAGTTCTGTTTCACTAGTAGTATCAGGCATTTTAACCAGAGTAGACTCAAACCCTATTCGCTCACAGGCTTTAACTTTACTACCTACATATGTTAAACTGGCACCATTATTACCTACCAATACTGCTGCAAGATGTGGTACTTTTTCGCCACGTTGTTTCATTTTTTGAACTTCAACAGCTATTTCATCTTTAATATCGTTGCTTACTTTTTTTCCATCTAATATTTTCATTTGTCTAAAATTACCTGTTAATTATCAAAAAAATATAATTATTTCATTTTACCCATCATCTGCATCATTCGTTTTCCACCACCCCCTTGCATCATTTTCATCATTTTACTCATCTGATCAAATTGTTTCAACAATTGATTTACCTGTTGAACCGATGTTCCTGAACCTTTACCAATACGTTTTTTTCTACTAGAATTTATGACTTGTGGTTTCGATCGTTCTTCTGGCGTCATAGAATGTATAATAGCTTCAATATGCCTAAACGCATCATCATCGATATCCATATTTTTCATCATTTTTCCTGCTCCTGGTATCATCCCGATCAAATCCTTCATATTACCCATTTTCTTAATCTGCTGAATTTGTTTTAGAAAATCATCAAATCCAAACTGATTTTTTGCAATTTTCTTTTGTAGTTTCCTGGCTTCTTCTTCATCAAACTGTTCCTGAGCACGTTCTACCAAAGACACTACATCACCCATCCCAAGGATACGATCTGCCATACGAGAAGGATAGAATACATCGATAGCTTCCATTTTCTCCCCAGTACCAATAAATTTAATAGGTTTATCAACAACTGATTTTATAGATATTGCTGCTCCGCCTCGAGTGTCGCCATCTAATTTGGTTAGGATTACACCATCAAAATTAAGTACATCATTAAAAGATTTTGCAGTATTTACAGCATCCTGCCCTGTCATAGAATCAACGACAAATAAGGTTTCATTAGGAGTGATCGCCTTATGAATATTTGCTATTTCAGTCATCATCACTTCATCTACTGCCAGACGACCAGCTGTATCAATAATAACAACATTAAATCCATTTGCTTTTGCATGAGCTACACCAGCTTTGGCAATAGCTACTGGATCATTATTACCTTTATCACTAAAAACTTCAACATTAATTTGCTCTCCTACAACATGTAACTGATCAATAGCTGCAGGTCTATATACATCACAAGCCACAAGAAGTGGTTTTTGAGTTTTTTTAGTAGCAAGAAAATTAGCAAGTTTCCCTGAAAAAGTAGTTTTTCCAGAACCTTGCAATCCCGACATCAAAATAACAGATGGTTTACCAGATAAGTCTATGTTTACGACATCACCCCCCATCAATTGTGTCAATTCATCCTTGACAAGTTTTACCATCAACTGCCCTGGTTTAAGGCTTTTTAAAACATTTTGACCTAATGCTTTTTCTTTTACTGTTGCAGTAAATTCTTTAGCGATTTTATAATTTACATCAGCATCAACTAATGCTCTTCGTACTTCCTTAAGCGTCTCTGCAACATTTACTTCTGTTATCTGACCATGACCTTTTAGAATGTGTAAAGCCTTATCTAGCTTATCACTTAAATTATCAAACATATATTTTCTCTTATTTTGAAAACACTACCTTCATCGATAGATCAATACAAATTTAAGAATTTGAAGTGTATAAATAAAGGATGGAATTA
>CAKMZM010000321.1 GCA_929200365.1 uncultured Flavobacteriaceae bacterium
CCAAATTTGATTCTTCAACCTCTATAACTTTACAATAAGAAACTCCCTCAGGGCAGTCTGGTGTTTCGGTTTTGATACACACTTCATATCGTCCTGGTTCTTTAAAATTCCATATCAAATAATTATCTTCATCTGGTGCAACATCTTCTACCAGCTTGCTATTAATATACCATCCATAAGGTGTTTGATATATTCCTTTAAAATCTGCTATAAACTTATACGTAAACTGTCCTTGATAATGCTTGCTTTTAAAAAATAAATCTGAACAAGGTTTGTTATCATCTATTGTTACCTCAATATCTGTACAAGCTTCAATTGTTCTATTGTTGGTAATTACCTTAACACAAATTGTGTGTTTCCCCGATTCAAACAAATAATCCATAATTTGATTAACAATATTCTCTTCATCTTCTCCTACTATATCGTTTCCATCTACAGACCAAATTGTTTGTACGTCATTGTCAACACCACTAGTCTTAGCTTCAAAACTATAAACTGCACTTCCTTCTTTGTTATCAATAACAATCTCGACCTTTGGATCATTATTGAAATCTTCTGTTTCGCAAGAACTAAATCCTAATACAAACACAAGTAACATCGTATACCAAATACTAAGTTTTCTCATTGTAAATAATTTTATGGGGTTATTAAATTTTTCCTTCAAGAAGCTTTTCCCAACTTCTTATGAATAAAACGATCAACAAAAAAAATACCCTACCCCTCTCATCTTTTATTATTATGCGATTACTTTCACAAAATTCATATAATACCACACACTGTTACTTAAAAAAAACCAATCCACTACTATCATTTCTTTAATTTTGATCATAAAATCTGATTTATATAAATTATCATGTCCGGTAAAGACTCAAGATCGCTATCGATTCAAGAAGCAAGAGTCAAGATTAAATTTTAATATTCTGATATTCAATACATTAAATTAATTTTCATTAAAAAAAGGAAGCTTTAAAAAGTTGAAAAGCAACCCCTCAAATAATTAAAATCTTGAGAACTCGCTATTTTAGTGGGCTTCAAGATACTCTACTTATTTTAACCGGACAGTAATGATAAAATATAAAGAAATGGTGTGATTTTTTTTCAATTCACTGAACTCTTCTTGGGTAATGCTTTTGCCTGCAAAATTAACTTCATTACGGCACAAAAGCCGAACTTTTTGGCTTAAAACCACTACTCAAGATGAGTTACTATAAAAATTCCCAAAAAGCAAATTGCCTTTTGGGAATCTTAAAAACATAATGTACAATGTTTATGTTTACTCTTTTAGGGGTTTTTAAGGGTGAAAATATACTTTTTCTCTAAATCGTATATTGATTAGTTTTATGAATTAAAACTGATTACGAACCAATAACAATTTCTTTACAATATGTATTCCACTCACCACAATCATTGGTCCAGGCCTTTATACATATTTCGTATGTCCCTGGTGCAAACTGATACCCAATTACCTTATATTGATCACCATCGCTTGTAGGTAAATATCCTCCATCTAATGTCCAGGATATTTCAATACCAAGGTCACTTGGATTTACACCATCCAGAACATCTATAACCGAATAAAAATCAACTACTGCGCCATTTATTTCTGCTGTAAAAGAAACTTCTGGGCAAATAATAGTTGTATCATTTTCAAAAGTTATACAAGATGTTGTTGCAATACAATCAAGCTCTATATTATCATTAAAAGCAACACACAATACATTAGAGCCTTCTACCAACTCTTTTTCTAAATCTGATATTAAAATATATGCATTTGCTGTTTCCTGATCGTACTTTATTGTTCCGGAATAAGATTGATTATTTAAAGACAAATTAACAAGGTTCTGAAATTCTGAGTTAAATTCTATTCTTTTTTTCTGCTCGTTCATTGTTAGCTTTAGGCAGTCTTCGGTTGGAGTTTCATGTACAAAAAGATTTACAACAAAAGGCGTTGTTGTATCACAATTAGAAATTGCTAAACCATCATCAAAAGTAAAACTTAGCGTATTATCACCTGCTACTAACCCCTCTAACTCTCTTGTATAAATAAATGAAGTATTGGGAGCTAATTGAGGGTCTGCTACTTTTATTTCTAAATTCGGATAAGGCTCTCCATTTACCGCTAAACGAACAAAAGAACTAACTTCTTGAGGAAACTCTACTGTTGGCTTATCATTGAAATCTTCATTCTCTTTAAACTCTGGACACTCTTCGGTTGGAGTTTCATGTACAAAAAGATTTACAACAAAAGGTGTTGTTGTATCACAATTAGAAATTGCTAAACCATCAACAAAAGTAAAACTTAGCGTATTATCACCTGCTACTAATCCTTCTAGCTCTCTTGTATAAACAAATGAAGTATTGGGAGCTAATTGAGGGTCTGCTACTTTTATTTCTAAATTTGGATAAGGCTCCCCATTTACCGCTAAACGAACAAAAGAGCTAACTGCCTGAGGGAACTCTACTGTTGGTTTATTATTTAAATCCTCATTCTCTTTAAACTCTGGACACCCCTCTATAGTACCAATAATATCCTCTATTGTTACCTCAAAATCCAGACAAAACTCTTTGGGAGATTGTTCTTGAGTCGCAGGTAATTCAATACATATCTTATTAG
>CAKMZM010000322.1 GCA_929200365.1 uncultured Flavobacteriaceae bacterium
AAATACCTCTTATGAGCTTACTGGATTAACCCCCGATACCCAATACGAAGTACAGATACAAAGTAAATGTCCCGACAATAGTCTCTCAGAATATACATCTTCCCAAACCTTTACTACACTATCTCCAATATGTAATGCACTTACTATTACAGTAAAGTCAGTAACCGATATTACCGGAACAACTGCACTGGTATCTTGGGGGAATATACCTAATGCAACTTATATTATAGAATATAAGCAGAGTAATGCTGCCAATTCGAATACGATGCAAACCTCTGCAACATCAATTACCCTAACTGGATTAACATTGGCGACCGATTATCAGGTAAGAGTATTTAGTATTTGCGAAGGAAACCAATCACCTGCCGGGTTATGGTTTGATTTTACAACATTATCAGTACAACCGCCACCACCTATTGATGTGCACCCTATAGGAAATCCAAATTCGGATATGTCATTAGAAGAATTAACAGAAAAAATACTCATAGGAGATTGCGCAGGACAAATAAAAATTAAAGAGATAAAAGCGGAGTATGATATTCATGGAGATACCTCTGAAACAAAGGGAAATAGTTTTGGTTATTTTACGTATGAAGGAACAACCGACGAAAATCAACCGTACTCTTTTCCTTTAAAAAAAGGAATTATATTAGCTACCGGAGCAGCATCTGATGCAGAAGGGCCTAATAATGAGGAAAAAATTTCCCTCGGATCCGAAGAATGGTTAGGGGATCCGGATATTGAAGAGATTCTGAATGATAGATTTACAGGAACCAATTTCAAAACCTATAATGCTACCAGTGTTGAATTTGAATTTGTTCCTGTAGTAGATGAAATATCTTTTGAATATGTATTTGCTGCTGAAGAATATGAAGTTCCTGGAAGATGTTTTGAAAGACAGGAATATCAAGATGGCTTTGCCTTTATTATTAGTGGCCCCGGGATTATTGCTGATGTTAAAGCAAATGGAACTCCTTTTGCACACGGAGGCAAAAATATAGCTTTGGTCCCAGGAAAATTTGAAGCAGTAAGTGCAGGAACAGTATATAATAATACAGATTGTTCACCTAATAGCTCTAATCCTGAATTGTATGTAAGCAATCAGGCTACCAAAGAACAACGAAATAATTCTCCTATACAATATAATGGTCGCACCAAATTATTAACAACATCAGCTCTAAAAGTAACTCCTGGAGAAACATATACAATAAAATTAGTCATTGCCGATCGAGATGATAGTCTATTAGATGGAGCTGTTTTTATTCAAAATAATATTTTTGGAAAAATTGATGTAGATTTGGGATCAGATGTTGATATCTGTGATAATGATGTGCTATTAGACGGAGGAACTTTTCCGGCTACATTTACATATGTATGGGAATATCGACCCACAATTAGTGATGCTTTTCAAATTATTACAGGAGCAGTGAGTTCTACTTATACAGCGACTCAAGACGGGATATATAAGCTTACTGTTATTGATCCCGATGGTTGTGTGGATGGAGTTTCTGATAGTATTGAGGTTAAGTTAAATAGACTTCAGGTTCCTGTAGTAGAAAAATTAGAATCTTGTGCAACCAGAGCAGAAGGGGTAACAATATTTGATCTTACTAATACTGTACGAAATCCTGATAATCTCGACTTAACAATCACTTACTATGCTAATCAAAATGACCTTAACAATAACAACCCAATTACTACCGATATTACACAATATGGTATCATTGTATCTACCTCGGTATTTGTAAAAATTACAGAAACAGGAAACACCTGTGAACGCATTGAAGAAATCAAATTGGAGATAAGTGAATTATCAGTATCACTTAATGGCAAGAATAATGCCTGCCTAGGAACATATACGCTTACTGCTAAAGGAAAAGAAGAATTTAGTAATACTGCTACTTATGTTTGGTATTATGGTTCGGAAAACCCCTTCAATATGAACCCTATTCCAAATGAAATCTCAAATACTCTGGAAGCTACTAAGACAGGATACTATAAGGTTACTGTTATCGACGGTTGCACAGGCACTAGCCCTAGTCCAAACTTTACCATTAATGCAGAAGGTTTATCAGTAAAAATTACAGAAAAACAGGAGGGTTGTTCAGGAAAAGCCAAGCTTACTGTTCGAGGAGATATCACTCCTAATACTACTTATGTCTGGTATCGCGATGAAAATATTATTCCAGGCAATACCAGAGAGATAGAGGTTAGTATTTCAGGAACGTATACCGTTATTGCTACTACCGAGAATGGCTGTGAAGGTACTAGTCCTGAAAAAACTATTACAATAACCGAAGGTTTATCAGTAGAAATTACAGAAAAACAGGAGGGTTGTTCAGGAAAAGCCAAGCTTACTGTTCAAGGAGATATCACTCCTAATACTACTTATGTCTGGCATCGCGATGGAAATGTTATTCCAGGCAATACCAAAGAGATAGAGGTTAGTATTTCAGGAACGTATACCGTTATTGCTACTACCGAGAATGGCTGTGAAGGTACTAGTCCTGAAAAAGCTATTACAATAACCGATAAACTACCCGTAGATGAGCTAGAAGATGTTCGGGCATGTTACACTACAGGGTATGAATTACCAG
>CAKMZM010000323.1 GCA_929200365.1 uncultured Flavobacteriaceae bacterium
GTTTGCTGGGCAATACCAGAGAAGCACAAGCCAATCAACAACAGTTGAGGGAAGAGTCAGAAGAAAGTGGATTTCTTGGGAATTTTGATTTTAGTCTTTAAAAAAAAGAATTTAGTATGAAGTTTGTATATCCTGTAAAAAAACAGAATTACGACGAGAACTATTTTAGTTTTCAGTATGGCAGTTTTCCTATCAGTACATTCAATGTATGGCACGGAGGGGTTCACTTGGAAGCAATAGAAGGAGAGCTTCAGCCCATATCCGATGGTAGAATAATAGCTTATAATTTTCCTGATCAGTACAAAGAACCTTGTGTAGATGGAACTACTGTTCAATATTCTGATGGCTTTTTATTGCTACAACACGACTATCAAAGCCAGAACACCCAAAAGATACGCTACTACAGTCTCTATCATCATATTGCTAGTAAACAACATATTAATGGTAGTCCTCGTTTATCTCCTCCTTTTTTTGTAGCAGAACAAAAAACAATTGTTACGGCAGAGAATTACCCTTTGGGAGTTCGTGGACGTTCATCAGATATAGAAGAAGGAAAAACAAGAGGAAGAGAAATAGCAGTAATCCCACAACATTATATTGTTACTCGCAATGATGATACAAAATTAGCAGAGTGGGCAGTCAAATACAACAAAGGCAAGAGTAAAGAATCAAAAAAATATTATAGCTATACTTTTACAGATCCTATAACCAATACTATTTATAACGATATTCATATCTATTCTAATTGTTTAGAAAAAACAGAGGAAGGAAAATATAAAGTAAAGTCATATAATAAAGAAACCAATAGTGTTACCAGAAAAGGTAATAAAAACATCACTACCCCTGTTGTAAATCCCGATATAAAACCAGGTATAGTTGTTTATGAAAAAAAATCGACCCAATCAAGGTGTATTGGTTTAATCTCAAAAGATACCGAAGTAACAGTAATCGAAGGGCAAAAAGATACTGGGGTATGGGTACAACTAGTAGGCTATGAAGGTTATGTAAACAAAAATGGGATTAAACAACAAAACCAGTTCAAAAAAGATGTAAAATTTGATACTGTTGTAGCTTGTGATATCCCTGTCAAGGCAGGAGAGACTATTGGATATGTAGGTAAATTTGGGTTTGTGCAAAAGCCAACCTATGATACTACCCATTTTGAGATCTTTACAGATCAGGACATAACCAATTTTCTGATAGATAAAAAAGAAGATGGCAAGGATGTTAAAAAACATTACAAGCTTACTGAAGGGGCAACACTAGAGCCTAATATGGCAACAGCAATGACGGTAAAAGCCAAAACCCCTATCACTATCACCAAAACAAAAGGCGACTATAGAAAGGTAAAGGTAATTTCAGAAACACAACAATTAACCAAAGGAGTTGATATTGTAACTGGTAAAAAGTTAAAAGACCCCATAGATAATATAGATAAAAGGTATTCTTACACCATTCCTAAAGAAAAACTGGCTTATGTAGGTAAATTATTTGGTAGAACGTTTACCAAAACAGACTTGTTATATTTTAAAGGTTATGTGACCGATGAAAATTCAAACCAAAGATATGTCTATTATGTACCTGATCATTTTGGTAAAGAATTCTGGATTCATAAAAATAGAATTAGTAACGCCTGTGACGTTGGAGAAAATGGACGATTGCATACAGATATAAATGAGGTATATAAAGATGAACCTGTAATCACAGATGGTAATCCTATTACAGTAGAAAAAGACACATCTATCGTAAAAATCTTTAAAAAACATACCGATAGCAATGGTGATTTATGGTATTATATACAATGTAAGTATATGATAGATCACAAAACAGTCACCAAAAAAGGATGGATCAAAGAGTGTGATACACACCTAGGTATACTCAATCCTTTTAATTGGAGGGATTTTGGATTTAAAACCCTAGAGGCAGGTAGTGATTATGTTTTTGATATCAAAGGGTATAATAAAAAAGAAGATACCTGTGATTTTGTTCAGGAAATTTGGGGGAACCTTGATACTACAGAGGATCAAGTTTTGGATTCTCTAGAGATAAAAAGAGCCTATAGAAACCCTAGAACCAGAGATCAGATTACAAAGCTTATTTGTAAACACAAAAGTGAATGGTCATACGATCCCGCTACCATCAAACAAGAAGCAGAACAATACTATCAGATAGGGATTAGTCAAGAGAAAAGGACAGACAAAAAACAGCAACTTATAAATAAAAAAAATGCTTTATTAGATGCACTACAAGAGCGAGTAAACAATCTAATGTGGTGGGATAAAGTACAGAGTGCTCAATACGATCCGCCACCGCCACCGCCAGACCCAGAGGAAAAGAAAAAGCCAGAAAATAAATATGATTTTGGCACAAGCACCATAGATCATGAAACCTTATCAAGCAGTTTATCTACATCAAAAAACACTGGTAATACTAATGATTATTCCTTACCTTTGATCTCAGAAATGAATGTTGATTTAGTAACACATAGCAAAACAGCAACTACAACACCAGAGGTAGAAACCAAAGAGGAGCAAAAACCTGAGCGCACCTTGCCTTCTACTGATAGTGTATGGCATTTTCATCCTATT
>CAKMZM010000324.1 GCA_929200365.1 uncultured Flavobacteriaceae bacterium
GGCATCTGGGATGTATGCCTTATGTTAGAGTCATGATTATATATAATATCTTTAGACAAACTTTTGGTTTATATTAGAAGTATCATAGCGAATAACTGTCTTTGGATAGACCCATTTATTACATACTTCAAACATAAATCAAATGTTAGAAATGATGAGGTAGAAATAAAGAGTTTGTGACGAATTGGTTGTAATTCGTGATGGAAGAATTATTTGAGGGATGAATTTTTTTTTGATGTTACGATTTACGATTGATTAGTATGCTAAAAGTGAATTTTAAAGAAAATAGAATTGCGTTTCGGAAGTCAAAAAAAATAGTTTTGATTATCTGTTTTTTATGTCAGTAGTGTAAAAAATACTTTTTTAGATCTTCAAGGTTTTCGAAAACCTTAAAGACCTATCTATGCCAAGGGTATGACTACTTTGATCAAGAAATCAACATTTAAGTATAATAACTATTCGGTAACTTCTATGATTAGGGTATCATCGGTCTTGGTAACTTTTGTTAATCCTAATTTAGAAAGTCCTTTGATACCTTTATCCCAACCTTTGTTACTTAAGCCTGCAGCGTTCTTAAGTGCCGATAAATCCATGCTTTTTTCTTTTTTTAGAATCTCAAAGATAGCTTTTTCATTGTCATTAAGTTCTACTTGTTTTTTCTCGGGGCGCATTTGAGGAAAAAATAATACTTCTTGTATAGATTGATTGTTGGTCATAAACATAGTTAATCGGTCGATACCAATCCCGATTCCCGAAGTTGGTGGCATACCATACTCCAGGGCACGTAAAAAATCCTGATCTATAAACATGGCTTCGTCGTCACCTTTTTCAGATAGCTTAAGTTGATCTTCAAAACGTTCACGCTGATCGATGGGATCATTAAGCTCTGTATAGGCATTTGCCAGTTCTTTACCGTTAACCATAAGTTCAAAACGTTCTGTGAGTCCTTCTTTAGAACGGTGTTTTTTGGTAAGTGGACTCATCTCTACAGGATAATCGATAATAAACGTAGGTTGGATATAATTGGCTTCGCATTTTTCTCCAAAAATTTCATCGATCATTTTTCCGATACCCATCGTTTCGTCAACTTCAATATTTAATGCTTTGGCAGCTTGGCGAACTTCGGCTTCACTTTTTTGGTATAGGTCATACCCTGTATGTTCTTTAATGGCATCAAGTATACCAATACGCTTATAAGGTGCTTTATAATTAATAATATGATCTCCAAATTGTGCTTCGGGAGTTCCGTGCAGTGCTATTGCTACTTTTTCTAATAATTTTTCTGTAGTATCCATCATCCAATGGTAATCTTTATAAGCAGCATACATTTCCATAACGGTAAATTCTGGATTGTGAGTACGATCCATACCTTCATTTCTAAAATCTTTTGCAAACTCGTACACTCCATCAAATCCTCCTACAATCAAGCGTTTTAAATACAGCTCGTTGGCAACACGAAGATATAATGGAATATCCAATGCATTGTGATGGGTTATAAATGGGCGTGCTGCTGCACCTCCTGGTATAGGCTGAAGAATAGGAGTCTCGACTTCTAAAAAGCCCATCTCATTATAAAAATTGCGAATGGTATTTACAATCTGTGTACGTTTAATAAACGTATCTCTAACTTTTGGATTTACCACTAGGTCAGCATAACGCTGGCGATATCTTAACTCTGGATCATTAAACTCATCAAAAATGTTTCCTTCTTTATCTGTTTTTGGAAGAGGTAGCGGCTTTAAGGATTTACTTAGCAGTGTAAAGTTTTTAACCAATACGGTTTTTTCACCTACCTGAGTAATAAAAAGCTCTCCTTCGATACCTATAAAATCACCTATGTCTAATAGTTTTTTATAAACTTCGTTATATAAGAGTTTATCCTCACCAAGGCAAATTTCATCCCTATTAAAATAGACTTGTATGCGACCATCGGCATCCTGTAATTCTGCAAAAGAAGCTTTACCCTGTATCCTTCTAGACATTAATCTACCTGCAATAATTACTTTTTTACCTTCTTCAAACTTGCTCTTTATCTGTTTCGAGGTATGGTCAACTGGATACAATGCAGCTGGATATGGGTCGATACCTAGATTGCGTAATGCGTTTAATTTCTCTCTTCTTACAAGTTCTTGTTCTGATAATTGCATAAATTCGTCATTTTAAAGGCACAAAAATAGCCTATTTGAAGAATTTAAAGAAAGGTCTGATTAAAAACTTTTATCCTCAATTTTAAGACATTAAAAAAAGTGATCTAAAGTAATGAGCGGTTTTCTAATAAATCTGAAAAAGGGAGGCAAATTGTTTAACTCAAATATCATTTTTTGTAATCCATTATCTGAAATTCGAAAAGTAATGTTGTACGTTGAGTTATTATTTCTGTTTTTCTTTCAATATCCAAGATATATATATTACAGTATATTTAAACAATGTGAGTCTCAAGCTACATGATTTTCAGGAAGTAGTAAATTTGAGCTTGCTCTTAGGGATTAACATAGTTCAGTGTATCTATACTCGATTATGCACTTTATATCAGATCAACTATAATACACAATAAATATACGTGTTCATTTCTTCTCTTATTTCAT
>CAKMZM010000325.1 GCA_929200365.1 uncultured Flavobacteriaceae bacterium
TATACTTCTACATCTTGATTAACTTTTATATAATAAAGGGTAATTTTAACACTAAAATTACTCCTCAAACTGATTAAATGTATCAAAATGATACATTTGAACTGATTCGGAGCTAATTATATTAAAAGTAGTAGTTATTATATCATTTTTTATAATATCTTTTGCAGCTTCTTTGGCCGATTTCATATCACTCCAATATATAATATCGATATATTTTCCATCCTTATTTCTTGCTGTAGTTCTTTCTATAAATCCGTAATATAATTTTAATGCATCATTTAAAGATGCTAATGCATTTTCAGCTTCTTTCTGTGAGTATCCAGGATTGACTTCAAACAATACAACTTCTACTACTTTACTTCTGGTTTTCATTAACAAAGGGGGTGATTTGATTTTGTTTCACAATTAAACAATAGACTTATCATAATAATTAGGGTGAATTGTTTTTATCAAAACTAAATCAGGTTTATGACAACCTTATGTCAGCAGTATTTTTAATATATAACATTGAAAAAAATTATACTTCTACTCGTTTTTTATAATAATCTTCGAGACTAAAATGTTGTGAAGAAAAAAACTCTTGAGTTTCAATTAGATTAATAATGCGATCTGTTCTGAACTCCCGATAATTTTTTCTTAATCTACAGTATGCAATCATAATCCAAGTATTGTTAGTAAAATAAGCTCCTAATGGTTCTATTTGTCTTTTGCTATACGCTCCAGAAGCTTTGATGTATTGAATTTCGAGTACTCTAAAATTTGTAATGGCTTGTTGAATGACGGATAAAGAAGTACTGGGCTGAATTGCATTTTTATTATAGGTAAACATCCGTTCGTCGAGAATCTTAAGTTTTTCTTTTTGTGTAGTTTTAAGTACTGCAATTACCTTTTCTATTGCTTCCTGATATTCATCAATCAAAGATTGATCATTATTAGTTTTTATAATCTTAGAAGCTGTAAGTAAAGCATTTGCTTCTTTTTCGGTAAACATAATTGGTGGCAAGGAGTATCCATCTACTAGATAATACCCTATTCCTGCTTCTGCACCAATAGGCACTCCTGCATCAGTAAGTGCTTGCATATCCCGGTATATAGTACGTATACTTACATCAAACCTATCTGCTAATTCTGCTGCTTGAACAATTTTTTTGGACTGTAATTTTACTAATATGGCTGTTAATCGATGTAAACGTTTCATTATTCAGTTTCATATTCATCAGATGACGGTAAGGTATCATCAATTTCACTTAAATCTGTTGTATTATTAATAAAGTATTCGGTTTCTTCAATTTCATTAGGTTCTGTTTTTTCCAATTCTTCAGGAGGGTTCATTCTTTTATCTCTTATCATACCCCAAGTCATAATTAAACTGCTTCCTATAATCACAAATAACAATATTCCTGGTTCAAATCCTTCAATTACTGCTTCCGTAGGAATAGCATAAAATAAGAGCACCGTGATTAATCCTCTTGGTGCTATAAATACTTGAGGTGAAATATCTTTTCCCATAAAAAGACGCAATAATCCATACCGTATACCATAAATTGAAATCAATATTAAAAGGCTAATTAGAGTAACTTTTAAACTTAATAAAGAAGAAAGTACAATGGTAATCCCAAAAATCACAAAGAACAATGTGCGTACAACAAAAGCTGTTTCGGCGGTAATCACATGCAACTCATGATAAATAGATTTTGCTTTTTCAAGATGCAGATATTCTCTAAGTTTGCCTTGAAAAAATAATTTCATATTAGCAATAACTAATCCAAAAATTAAAATAATAATTAGTGATGATAAATGCATTTTCTTTCCTAAAGCATACAACAACAATAGTACTGCAATAAGTAAAAACAATTTTACCTGACTTTTGATTTTCTGAAATATTAAAATAATTGCGTAACTAGCTACCAAAGAAATCACAATTGTAAGAATAAGGTTAAGGAAAAAAACACCCACTCCAGAGTCTTCTGAAGGACTTAATCTTCCTGCTAAGAAATAAAACAACATAATCCCCAAAATATCAGAAAATGTACTCTCGTAAATATGAAATTCTTTTTTTGCAATCGGTAATGACGATACACTTGGTATAATGATTGCGCTGGATAATATAGATAATGGTGTTGCATATAACCAGGCAGATTGCATTGTCATTCCGCTTACTAATGCTTTTATAATCACAGCAGCTATAAATGTAGAAGCTATCAATCCAACTAAAGCAATGGCTAGTGACTTAAGAATAGGGATAAGCTTATCACTTTTTAACTCTAGCTCTAAGGCTGCTTCAAGAACAATCATAATCAATCCAACAATTCCAAGTACTTCCAACATTGGAAAGAAATCGATAGTATCACCTCCAAATGCCTTAAGAATATATTGTATGACAATTCCCAAAACAATTAAGAGTAGTACTGCTGGAACATTAGTTTTTTTGGCAACTCCATTAAAAATAAAGGACAAAATAATGATAAGTGAAATTCCTATAATGACATTGTATGAAGAAAAAATTTCCATGAGGAGGTCTTAATTGATTATATTAAATGATCTGTAAACGAATGAAAAGATAGTAAATTATTTTAA
>CAKMZM010000326.1 GCA_929200365.1 uncultured Flavobacteriaceae bacterium
ACTCGATTTCGCTCTTTTAGCCGATATTAAAATAGCCTTTTCAGACAACTTATAATACGTAACCTAAAATAATTATTAATATGAATATTCTATTTAGTCTCTGGGATAAAACTCGATTATTTTGAAGATTTGAATCAGTACCCCTTGGAATTTGGTTAAAATCTATCTGATTTTTTTGGATTACCTAGTAATTTTGGTACTATTTTTTAAGCCACATTATTAATTTGTTTTATGACATTATTTATCAAAAAGCAATCTTTATTTTGAATATCAAATTATAGACTTTACCTTAACCGCTATAATTAACCTATTAAATTAAGATAGTTGCCCTACTATGAGTAATCGACAAACCACTAAATATGCGATCTACACTGTAGCCGTTTTATCTGCTGCTTTAATCAATGAATATATCTTGAAATATGTAAAGAAACATATCCATCAACAGGGATATTTTTTGGTAGTAATCGATATGCTCGTTATTGTTTTAATTTTTGCACCAGCTTTTGCACTGGTCACCAATTATGCAAAAAAGATATCTAAGGCATATCTTAAGACTTCCAAAAAACTGTCGAGTAGAAATAATGGAATCATGTTAGGATTTATAATCGCTATTATTATTTTGTTTATCCTCTATGCAAATCTTAGACATGGTATTAATGTAATTAATGATCTGAAAGCTTTGATTCTTTAGCAAACTTTCTTGATTACATAAATACACCTCATATAGATTAACTACTCTTCTGGAGTTTGCGCTAAAAGAACAAATTAAACTAACTCAATCTTACGTTCAATTAAATGTACTTCAGCTTTTCTTCAATAATATTAGCAGAGATGTTTTTTTATTGATTTTTTAGGGTTTACTATTTTTAGACTTACCTTGTTTCTTTATTGGAATTTGGATTTTTTTGGAATTTAATACTGCAGGCTTCTCCCGAGGTAGTTTATTGGATTTATTTTCTAGGCATATTTTGGTTTTGTAGGATTGATATACCAGACTTAAACTACCCTTTTGTGGCATCTGGTAGCATTACTACTAAAGTTGATGTTGATCTCTCTGTTTTTAAAAAGATAACCAAGCATTATTTAAACACTGATGAATAATTTTATTCAATTAGTTTGTATTTATAGGTATATAATCAATTGATTTACAAAGCATCGTGTAGACTTACTAGATTTAAAAATGATGCTCTTATTACTAAATCAAATATCAAGCTATGATTCAGCGTGGAGGAGTTGAAGTATAACAAGTAAACAAATTCATTATGAATAATTCTTAGATTCAATTCCTCTCCAACGCTGAAATTATAGTTATGTTTTAGTCTAATACCAATTCCATCTGGATATTACATCGCTCGTATGGAGTTGAATGTCCTACCACTTTATTAAATCCCAGTTTATGATACAGGTTAATTGCAGGTTTTAATACAGTATTACTTTCTAAATATAATTTTTTAGCACCTAATGATTGTGCTTTTTTAATTATAGATTTTCCTAATAGCAAACCAATACCCTTACCTTTTGCCTCTGAGGAAACGGCCATTTTGGCAAGTTCAAAGTCGTAGTGTGGATCATTCATTTTTATTAAGGCACATACACCAACAGGCTTTTTTTTATATAACGCGACTACTATTTCACCTCCTTTGTCTAAAATGTATTCTTTTGGGTTATTAAGAGATTTACGATCTGTTTCTTCCATTTTAAAATAGGTAGTGATCCATTCTTCATTTAGGTTTTTGAATGGTATTCCATATTTAGGTTCATAAGGAACAATTTCAACTTCTTTTATTTCTCTAAGTTTCTTTTCTTCTTTAACACGGTGAAACATTGATTTTTGATCCAAAAGAAATTCAAATTCTTCAATAGCATACCACATATTGTATCTACTTTGATTTAATGTAACCTCAACAGCTTTTTGTACATCAAGGTATTGATCTTTAATTTGATTTGCCATCTGCTTACCTTTAGGAGTCAGTTTGATATTGTTTTTTCTCCCATCATTTTTATCTTTCTTTTCGCATAAAATTTGTTCTTTTACCATTTCTCGAACAATTTTACTTACAGAGGGGTGAGAGTGACCAATCTCATTAGCTATGGCAGTAATAGATTTCTCATTATTCTGAGATAAAACATAAAACACAGGAAACCATTTTGGTTTTAAATCCATATTATACATTTCATAAATTTTTGTAGCATCTTCTACCATTTTTTCACTTAACATTCTTAACCTAGAACCGATTGCTATAATACCAGCATTATCAAAAAACTTATTCATATAATTAATTACGTAATTAGTTACGTAAATGTAGTAAGTTATTTTGTTTATTCAAAAGATGTATTTTTATTAAAAAGGTTGAACTATACATAATAGTGCATCTTATTTTTATTTCTTTTCATTTCAAGATGATTATAGTTGTAGTCAGAATTTTCAGAATTAGAAACAATCTGGTCAAGATGGGTGATTAGATATTGTTTGATTGTATGTTACAGTATCATTTCGATATAGTGATAAAAAAACACCTGTAATCAAAAGATTGCAAGTGTTTTGTGTTTTCATAAGACTTTAGTTTATA
>CAKMZM010000327.1 GCA_929200365.1 uncultured Flavobacteriaceae bacterium
TAAGATCATTAGGGGGTCATTTATGTATCATTTTTTTATTACATTTACTATAAACAAAGTTATTTAAAGTCTCTTTGAAAAATAAGAAGTATTAGGATAGCGTTATTTAGTATGGTTTGTCATTTCTTTGCAATGATGAACTTTAAACAACAAATTATAAACTAAAATGTCTGGAACACTAAATAAAGTAATGCTCATAGGGCATACAGGTGATGAGGTTAAGATGCATTATTTTGAAGGGGGCGGTTGTATAGGTAGGTTTCCACTTGCTACTAATGATTCTTATGTAAATAAAAGTACAGGAGAACGTGTAAATACTACAGAGTGGCACAATATTGTTGTGAGAAATAAAGCCGCAGAAATTTGCGAGAAGTATCTCAAAAAGGGAGATAAAGTATACATTGAAGGTCGTCTTAAAACTAGAAAATGGCAAGATGAGCAGGGAAAAGATCGATATAGTACAGAAATACAGTGTATAGATTTTACTTTTCTCACACCTAAACATGAGAACCAACCTTCTGAGCATAAATCTCAGAATATTCCACAAACAAACATACCTGTTACTGGCAATCAGCAGGAAGTTTCATCTAATTCACCAGATACAGAAGATGATGATCTTCCGTTCTAATATGTTTAACTAAACAAAGATAATTTGGACCCTGATCCTGAACCGTTATTTATTTCACTATTTGTTTTTGATGTTATGCAAGCTGTCAATGTTGTTGTACTGGTTGTACTACTCATTTTTTCTGCATTAATATCAGGTAGTGAAGTAGCTTTATTTTCCTTAACTTCTACAGATCTTAAAGATGAAGAAAATGCATCCAAAAACCTTAAGATCATATCCAAACTATTAGATAGCCCTAAGAAATTATTAGCCACCATATTAGTAGCAAATAATTTTATTAATATTGCAATAGTATTGCTTTTTGATACTTTAGGTAAGATATACTTTAACGATCTTGATTATGTTTGGTTAGGTTGGATCAATGTAAGATTTGTAGTCGAAGTAGGAGTCGCAACTTTTTTGATTCTATTGTTTGGCGAGATTTTACCGAAACTATATGCCAGTAGAAATAAAGTAAAATTTGCTAAATTTATGGCAAGACCTTTGGCAATTCTGGATTGGATCATTTCACCAATTAGTATGCCGATGCGTAACATTACTGTCAGGATTCATAATCGATTAAGGAAACAGAAATCTAATTTAAGTGTAGATCAATTATCACAGGCATTAGAATTAACATCAGACAAAGATACTACCGACGAAGAGAAGAAAATATTAGAAGGTATTGTATCTTTTGGAAATACAGACACTAAGCAAGTAATGCATCCTCGTATAGATATTTTTGCGTTGAATAGTGAAACCGCATATCAAGAAATTCTTCCTGAGATTATCGAAAAGGGATACTCCAGAATTCCAGTATATGAGGATAGTATTGATAATGTAATTGGGATTCTGTATGTAAAAGACCTATTACCTCATATTAACACACCTTTTTTTGATTGGGTATCTTTGTTAAGAGTTCCTTATTTTGTACCAGAGAATAAGAAACTAGATGATTTGCTTAATGATTTTAAAGATAAAAAAAATCACTTGGCTATAGTGGTAGATGAGTATGGAGGAACAAGTGGTTTGATTTCTCTCGAAGATATTATAGAAGAAATTGTAGGAGATATTAGTGATGAGTTTGATGATGAGGATTTGATATTCTCAAAATTAGATGATCAAAACTATGTTTTTGAAGGAAGAACTGCCCTAAAAGATTTTTATAAAATTCTGAAACTCGAAAACAATGATATTTTTGAAGAAAAAAAGGGAGATTCAGAGACTATAGCTGGTCTATTGCTTGAGATATCAGGAAGCTTTCCAAAACGAGGAGAAATTATTGCAGTAGATCAGTACGAATTTAAGATAGAATCGTTGGATAATAAGCGAATAAAACAAGTGAAATTAACCATTAATGAAAACGAAAATAGTTAGATTTTTTATAGTGACCAGCGTATATATGCTATTTTCTTGTGGGGGCGAAGTATTGCCTAAGCCAGAAGGAATGTTGCGACTAAGTTATCCCACTCCTAAGTATAAAGAGCTGGTATTACCGTGCCCTTATTCTTTTGAAAAAAACGAGTTTTCTGAACTTCGTAAAGCCAGAAGAAATAAAAATTGTTGGTATAACCTTGAGTATAAAAAACTAAGGGCCACCATGTATATTTCATATTATAAAATCAATAATAACTTAGATTCATTGCTTAGAGATGCTCAAAACCTTACTCAGGAGCATGTGGTCAAAGCAGATGGAATTGCACAAGTACCATATGTAAATGAAGAAAACAAAGTATATGGTATGTTTTATGAGGTTTCTGGTGATGCTGCTTCTCCATCTCAGTTTTATGCAACAGATAGTATTCGGCATTTTATAGTAGGTTCTATGTATTTTAAAGTAAAACCGAATTATGACTCTATTCTTCCAGCTGCAAATTACATACGTAATGATATGAAGCAATTGATGGAAACTATTCGTTGGAAAGAGTAAAAAACTTCAAATACATTTTTTTATAGTTA
>CAKMZM010000328.1 GCA_929200365.1 uncultured Flavobacteriaceae bacterium
GTCAGGATCATAACTGGATTACAAAAGCATTAGTTAAACTAATTAAATAAAAAAAACATTATAAACAAAAGAAAGGAGGTGTTCTCCTTTTTATTTTCAGTAAAACTTTCAGTTTTTTCTGAAACTTTAAAATTATTAAAACATGAAATTCAATATTCCAAACTGGTTGATCATTACAGGGGGCATCGGTCAAATATTCACTGCATTAATATATCCGTATATAAGACATAAAGTTTTTGATTGGTATACCGATGTAAAGCAGCTAAAGCCACTCAATCAAGAAATCGCAAAAACATACGGGAGATATATCCAAGGCCTTAATTTTTCTTTTGGATTGATAGCAATCCTACTTCCCTCCCATCTTAAGGAACAATCTGAATTGGCAATTGCATTAACTGGACTAATTGCGGCGTACTGGGTTGGTAAAGTTGCAACCCAAATGGCATATTACCCTATGTACGAAATTCCAAAGAAAAAGATATTCAAAATAGGTAGTTATGTTATGAATTGCCTATTCATCCTTTTTGCTACTGTTTATACTTTATTGTTAATCTATAATTGTATTGGTTTTTTTAATCTCTACTAAAACTATATCATCATGAGTACACTTACCATATTACACAAACTAAGGCTTAAAAAATCTGCTACAAAAGAAAAAATGATCAGATTTTATGATGAAGCAACAGAAGATTATAAATTCTGGAGTGCCGATTTCAATATGCATTTTGGGTATTATATTCCTTTTAAAACCAACATCCTTAAAAGAGATTCTATGCTTAATGAAATGAATCAACAGGTATTTAATCGTTTACAAATTCCTAAACAAAATTCTCTTGTCGCTGATCTTGGATGTGGTATTGGCGGTACCATGCAATATGGACTGAAGAAATATCCTTTATTACACATTATTGGTGTCACACTCTCTTCGTTTCAGGTAAAAGAAGGAAACAAAAGACTGAAACAAAAAAACGGATTGATCTTAGAAGAAAACTATTGTAATACATCATTCAAAACAGATAGCGTAGACGGGGCCTATGCCATAGAAAGTTTTTGCCACTCGGGGCATAATAAAAAAGCATTGCAGGAAGCATACAGAATACTAAAATCAGGATCTAAATTAGTGATAGCTGATGCGTTCTTAAAAAAAGATGAAGAGCAATTGTGTATTGGCAGTAATTATTGTTACGAACAACTTTGTAATGGATGGAGTCTAAAAGGCTTAGAAAGTATCAAAAACATAGAAAAAAATCTAAATCAAATAGGTTTTAAAAGCATAACTATCGAAGATATATCATATAGAGTTGCTCCTTCTGTTCTTCATGTACCCATTGCAATCACAGGATTTATATTAAAAAAAATATTCAGAAAAGAACCTCTAAAACCACAAAGCCAGAAAAATCTGAAAGGATCACTATTCGCATTACTTTCTGGTCTACATACCAAAAGCTTTGGGTACTATTTAATTACTGCAGAAAAATAAAATCATAGTATAGAAATAGATCATAACAGTGAAGTAGATATCAACCAAAAATGATTATTGCAAATTCTATCTAACTTCTAAAACGATAAAACATAAAGCAATGAATAAAATAGTGATAGCAGGAGGAACAGGTTTCCTTGGAAAAGTACTTGTAGCATATTTTAAAACCAAAGTAACACTTGTTACAATTCTAACTCGCGGAGAAAGCAGAATAGAAAACAATGTTCAATTTATTCATTGGGATGCAAAAACCTCTGGAGATTGGGTACAAGAACTAGAGAATGCAGAAATATTAATCAATTTAACAGGTAGGTCAGTAGATTGCAGATACACCCAAAAGAATAAAGATCTTATTTTAAACTCAAGAATGATCTCGACCTCTATTTTGGGCGAAGCAATAAATACATGCAAAAACCCACCAAAAATCTGGATAAACTCATCAACAGCAACCATTTATCGACATTCTTTAGATAAAGAAATGGATGAAATTGATGGAGAAATAGGTACTGGTTTCTCTGTTAATGTCGCTACCTCATGGGAAAAAACATTTTTCAGCCAACAAACTCCTAAAACCAGAAAAATTGCATTAAGAACATCCATTGTTCTGGGTAAGAAAGGAGGAGCTTTACCCCCTATACTTAATCTAACCAACATTGGACTAGGAGGAAAACAAGGCAACGGAAATCAAAAATTAAGTTGGATACATGAAATAGATTTTGCAAGAAGTATCGAATTTATTATTAAAAACCCTGACATTGAAGGTGTAATAAATATTGTTTCACCTAAACCAGTAACCAATTCAACCTTTATGAAAACACTCAGAAAAGTTGTAAAAATTCCTTTCGGCATCCCTATCCCGAAACCCGTACTACAATTTGGAGCAAGAATTATCAAAACAGAAACCGAACTTATACTCAAAAGCAGAAATGTAATTCCTTCAAAACTTGTAAATAACGGATTTCAGTTTTTGTATCCCGATATTAAATCGGCTCTAACTTCTATTATAAAAAATGATAACAACCATACAACTTCTATGTTATAATCCAAGTTTTATTTAATAATTCTTTGCTTACGTATATGT
>CAKMZM010000329.1 GCA_929200365.1 uncultured Flavobacteriaceae bacterium
ATTGGTTAACTAACCACAAACTCAATTAACTTTGTACTCCAACTACTCTCTCTACCTTTTTTGTTTCTGTTATTACTTTTCGTTTTTGGTTTCTGCTTAGTTGAGAGACTTTGAATATTAACAATTACCTTATTTTTAAAGATCATAACCCAAATTTTAACTCCTGATATGCTACGTTTAACCCAAAAGACCTTGTCGAGCGTCTTTTTAACCTTCTCATGCGTCTTTTTGACGAAGTGTTTAGCTAGCCTCGTTGAATTTTTAGCTCTTTTCGTTAAAAATTCAACTCTACTTGTTGAAATTTTAACTCGTAAAGCTGAAATTTCTACTGATCGGGTTAAAAACTTCGTCTTTTTTGTTAAACCGAACGTCTTTTTAACCAAACAGAAGGTCTTTTGGGTTAAATGAGGTTATTCTTCGGTTAATGTAGACAGCTTATTGATAAAACAGTTTCTAATTGGGCAACCAAATCTTCGGCTTGTTGTTTTTCTTCTTCAGTAAGTAAATCCTGAATAATATTTCTCATGGATATCAAAATTTAAATGTGTATTATGGTTTATAAATGGTTTCAATTTTTTGTTGTACTTATATGACGTATGATTAAAATATGATGATATTTTGATCTATAATCTTTACGATAAATAAGAGTCGATGCATTACATTTTGTGAGTGTCAAATGTAAGAGCAGAAGAAGGATTTGTACAAGAAGTCGTTGGGACAATTCCATGAAAACGAAGTGCGTTTTCCGTGAAAACGTATTAATATAATTGATAGAAAAATTATCTATTCAAATCTTTTATATATTGAGATGGGGGCATTCCAACTTTTTTTAAAAATGCTTTAGAAAAAGCATTTGGGGTATTAAAACCTATTTCTTTAGCTATAGCAGCTATTTTATATTTTGTATAGATTGGGTCATCATCCAATTTTTTTAATAGATATTCTATCCTCAAGTCATTGATATATTGAGAAAAGCTTTTTTTCTTATAGATATTGATGATTTTTGATAAGTATTTGCTGTTGGTGTTTAGTTCTATTGAGGTGTCAGAAAGAGAAATTTTAGGGGTCAAATATTTTTTTTCTTTTTCAAATTTAACCAATTTAGTCATAATACTTTTTGTTACATCTGTTGGAATTCCGGCAATAGTTGCATCCTTAGACGTAAAAGATTTTTTCTCATTTTTTGATGTTACACTTTCTAAGTTTTCTATTTGGTTTGTTAGATAATTAAAGACATCAAAGTTAATAAAATCAATAGATTTTGATTTATCTATAATTTTTTTAGCTTCTTTTCTTTTCATTTTATTCGGTTGTTTTTTCCTTCGTTAAATCCTTATACTCGCTGAGAGTTTCAATCAGATATTCCTTTTTATCTTTTGTTTGTACATATTTTCTGTAAATATGGTAGGATATAAGATAAGTTAAGCGTTGAACTTTTCCCGTTAACTCAGCTACAGAAAAGTGTCTTTTACGTGCCCATCGAATAAAAAAGAAAACACTTATATTGATCAGTAAAGAACCAATAAAAAGTAAAATGTAATAAGAAGAATAGGGAATATCTGGTTTTGGATAGAGTGAATAAATAGTAAACCATCCTGATACAAGACCAAAAAAGCATAATACCGTAATCACTGTCTTTTGAAACAATGGGTTATTACGATCTTTGTAACTATAAATCCAGACACAAAATAATGTTAGAAACAACAAACAGAAATAAGGAGAGCCACCTAATAAAAAACGCCTCCAGTTGCTCCAACCAAAGATGCGATTTACAATCTTGGAATCATATTCCCTAAAACAAGTTACCTTGCCATTAGTAATTTCTATTTCATAGCCATCTCCTAATAAATTTAATCCTTCATGTAATTCTGTATCAGTAATAGAGTAGGATCGATCCACTTTTTTAGGCAAGAATGTATGTATTAAAGGAGTAAATGCTATTGTGCAGAAAAGAATTGCAATCACACAATATTTAGCGTTCTTCCAACTCGTCTTTACTGGTTTTGTAGATAGGTTTTTCTGTATCATTTTTAATGCCGATCTCTTCCTCAACGCTAGTTGCATTACAGGAATAAAATAATGTCATGGCTAAAAATAACAAAGAAATTGAGAATACAGTTTTTTTTTAATTCATCGCTTTAAGATTTATGGAGTTAGAGTAAAATAAATACTGTTTAAGTATCTGATTTTCAGTTAAAAATAATATCATCTTTCATGAAAAAATAATTTATTTTTCTGTTTTTTTGTGGTTATTTTGCACCTTTTTTTAAACATTTTACCTGTTTTTGACAAGTAAAATCCTACATAATTTTATCTTAAAAATCAATAAGAGATATTTTAAAAGAAAAAAATGAAAATTTTAAACATTAAACCGTTAGTATGCAGTAACTTAAAACCTTATTTGGTATATGGTTTTACAGTAAAAAATATTACAGAAATTCATAAAACCACTTAGTTCTGTGACGAAAAGAATAAGGTGTAATTTCCAGGGCAAACTCATACTTTTTGTGATAGTTTTTCAAATGAAAATTCTTATATG
>CAKMZM010000330.1 GCA_929200365.1 uncultured Flavobacteriaceae bacterium
ATAATCATTTTCATTAGCAAATGTTAATCCAAGCATTCCTTGTTTTTTAAGGTTGGTTTCGTGGATACGGGCAAATGACTTTACAATTACCGCAGCAACACCCAAATGTCTTGGCTCCATTGCAGCATGTTCTCGTGATGATCCTTCTCCGTAGTTATGATCTCCCACAACAATAGTAGGTACTCCCGCAGCTTTATATGCTCTTGCAGTATCTGGCACACCACCAAACTCTCCTGTTAATTGATTTTTAACAAAGTTTGTTTTTTTACCAAATGCATTTACAGCTCCAATTAAACAGTTATTAGAGATATTATCTAAATGACCTCTATAGCGTAACCATGGTCCTGCCATAGAGATATGATCTGTAGTACACTTTCCGAATGCTTTTATGAGTAATTTAGCACCTTTAATTTCATTACCTATTGGTACAAATGGTGTTAACAACTGTAATCTTTCTGAAGTTGGACTTACTTTGACCTCTACATTACTACCGTCTTCAACTGGAGCTAAATATCCATTATCTTTTACTTCAAATCCTTTTGGTGGTAACTCCCATCCTGTTGGCTCATCGAACATTACCTCTTCACCGTTTTCGTTAATTAACTTATCGGTTAACGGGTTAAAATCTAGTCGTCCCGAAACTGCAATCGCAGCAGTTAATTCTGGTGATGCAACAAAAGCATGTGTATTAGGATTACCGTCTGCACGTTTAGCAAAGTTTCTATTAAAAGAGTGTACGATACTATTCTTAGGAGCATTTTTTGGATCGTTATATCTTGCCCATTGCCCAATACAAGGTCCACAAGCATTGGTAAATATTTTTGCATCTAGTTTTTCAAATATTCCTAGAATCCCATCTCTATCTGCTGTATATCTTACTTGTTCCGAACCTGGGTTGATTCCTAATTCTGCTTTCATTTTTAAACCTTTGTCCAACGCTTGTTGTGCGATTGAAGAAGCACGAGACAAGTCTTCATAAGAAGAGTTTGTACAAGATCCTATTAGTCCCCATTCTACTTGAATTGGCCAATCATTAGCTTTGGCTTTTTCTGTCATTGTACTACCAACTGCTGTTGATAAATCTGGGGTAAAAGGTCCATTTAACAATGGTCCTAATTCAGATAAATTAATTTCGATTACCTGATCAAAATATTGTTCTGGATTTACATATACCTCTGGATCTGCTGTTAAGTGCTCTTTTACTTTGTTTGCTGCATCTGCTACATCTGCTCTTTCTGTCGCTCTTAAGTAACGCTCCATAGATTCATCATAACCAAAAGTAGATGTTGTAGCACCAATTTCGGCACCCATATTACAAATAGTTCCTTTTCCTGTACATGACATTGATGTCGCCCCTGGTCCAAAATATTCTACTATAGCGCCAGTTCCTCCTTTTACAGTAAGAATTTCTGCTACTTTTAAGATTACATCTTTGGGTGCAGTCCAACCAGATAGTTTACCTGTTAATTTTACACCTATTAACTTAGGAAACTTCAATTCCCAAGCCATACCGGCCATAACGTCTACCGCATCTGCTCCACCTACACCAATTGCAACCATTCCTAAACCACCTGCATTTACGGTATGAGAATCTGTTCCGATCATCATTCCACCTGGGAAAGCATAGTTTTCTAATACTACCTGATGAATAATTCCAGCTCCTGGTTTCCAGAATCCTATTCCATATTTATCAGATACAGATTCTAAGAAGTTAAACACTTCACTACTAATATCGTTGGCATTTTTTAAGTCTGTTGCTGCGCCTTCTTTGGCCTGAATCAAGTGATCACAATGCACTGTTGTTGGTACTGCTACTTTATTTTTACCAGCTTGCATAAACTGTAATAATGCCATTTGAGCTGTTGCATCCTGACAAGCGATACGATCTGGTGCAAAGTCAACATAATCTTTACCTCTTGTAAACGCTTTTTTTGTTTTTACGTCCCACAAGTGTGAATACAAAATTTTCTCTGCCAAGGTTAAAGGTTTATCTGTAACTTCGCGTGCTGTATTAACACGATCGGCTACCTGACTATATACCTTTTTTATCATATCGATATCAAATGCCATATTTAAATATTTAGTATTGAAAAGTCTTGCGAAAATACGAATTTTAAAAGATTTTCTTAAATGAATACATTTAATCCCTTCTTTTTGCATTTTTAAAAAAATATGAGGCTTCATTTATTGAAATTCATAAATTAGAATTACGAAAATTACAATATCCTTAAAAATTAATATAAGAATTCTCTTCGCTACTTCTCCAATTCACGAAAACGCTATAGTTATTTGTAAAAAAACGATCAAAAAAAGATGAAAATAACATAAAATAATAAAAGTGAAGTTCTAGACTTCACTTTTTATAAATTCAAAAAAACGTAATTTTGATATTAATTTCTTCTTTTCCTACACTCCTTTTTAGAGGGTTTGTTTTTCTTTAGTTGCTCATATTTTTCTAACTGAACTTCTGTGAGAGATGCTTTAAACTTTTCATTTTTATCTTTCAT
>CAKMZM010000331.1 GCA_929200365.1 uncultured Flavobacteriaceae bacterium
AAAGAATACATAGAACTGGTCTTTACAGATTATACTTTACGCACTATTACACTAGGCACTGCGATACTTGGCGCTATATGTGGTATGCTGGGTAGTTTTGCTGTATTGCGCAAACAGAGCTTATTGGGAGATGCAATTTCTCATGCTGCATTACCTGGTATAGCAATTGCTTTTCTAATTATTGGCACAAAAAACAGCTCTGCATTTCTATTAGGAGCATTAATTAGTGGTCTAATTGGTACGTTTTGGATTCGTGGTATCACTAGTAAAACACATCTGAAATCTGATACAGCTTTAGGTCTTATATTATCATTATTCTTTGGGTTCGGAATGTTATTACTTACTTATATCCAGAAAATGCCCAATGCTAATCAGGCTGGTTTAGAAAGTTACCTTTTTGGGCAGGCAGCCACGCTACTAGAAAATGATGTATGGCTTATGATTATCGTTACAGGAATTAGCCTGATCATTTTATTAGTATTCTGGAAAGAACTCAAACTATTGTTATTCGATGCCGATTATACTAAAACATTGGGATTTAACACCAAATTCTTAGACATTCTTATCACTACATTTATTGTCATCGCTATTGTACTGGGACTACAAACCGTAGGTGTAGTATTAATGAGTGCCATGTTATTAGCCCCTGCTGCTGCTGCCAGACAATGGACAAACAATCTGGCTGTAATGGTTATTTTGGCAGCGGTTTTTGGTGCATTCTCTGGAGTTTTAGGAACCGCTATCAGTGCCAGCCATAACAACCTGTCTACAGGACCTGTAATCGTATTGGTAGCCAGTGTTTTTGTATTATTTTCTTTTATTTTTTCTCCCAGAAGAGGGCTACTATTCAGAGAAATACGGTTTAGAAAAAACAGAAATGATCTTCAGTTACACAAAACACTATCTTTTATGTATAATATTGCCAGTACGCACGAAAATATTGCCCATCCACATGCGATCAGAATTTTAAATAATTTTCAGGGGTTTACCAGAAAATCACTTCAAAAGCTAGAAGATAAAGATTATGTAAAGATTAAAGGTAATATGTGGTCTCTAACCGAGTCTGGGTATAAAACTGCTTCCAATTTATATGATCAACTAACAAAAGAAGAAAATGAGTAGCGCACAGATAGAAATACAATTAATCGCCAGTCTGGTAGCTATAGCCTGTGCTATCCCTGGAACTTTTTTAGTATTGCGAAAAATGGCATTGATCACTGATGCAATTAGCCATTCTATCTTACCTGGTATTGTGATAGGTTTTTTTATTACTCATGACTTATCGTCGCCTTTATTAATTATTCTTGCTGCGGCAAGCGGTGTCTTTACTGTTGTATTAGTAGAGTTTATCCAAAAGACAGGATTGGTAAAAGAAGACACTGCTATAGGCTTAGTTTTTCCTGCCCTGTTTAGTATTGGCATTATACTTATTGCACAGAATGCAAATGATGTACATCTTGATGTTGATGCTGTATTATTAGGAGAGCTTGCTTTTGCCCCCTTTGATCGATTACTTATAGGAGATACAGATGTAGGACCAAAATCTTTATGGATCATAGGCACTATAGTATTAATCACACTAGGATTATTATTTGCATTTTTTAAGGAACTAAAAGTAAGCACATTCGATGCAGGTTTGGCTTCTGCTCTTGGGTTATCTCCTGTAGTTATGCATTATGGATTAATGACCGTATCATCAATAACTACGGTAGGTGCTTTTGATGCAGTTGGTGCTATCTTAGTCATTGCATTAATGATTGCACCTGCAGCTACTGCTTATCTACTAACAAATGACTTAAAAAAAATGCTTCTGTTATCTGTTATCTTTGGGGTTAGTACTGCTATTACAGGCTATTGGATAGCGCATGCGTTAGATACATCTATTTCTGGATCAATGACTACAGTATTAGGATTAGTTTTCTTATTCGTATACTTATTTGCTCCCAACAAAGGGCTATGTTCTGTATTATACAGGCAAAAACAACAACGCATCGAGGTTTCCTTACTCACCTTTCTTCTGCACTTAGGAAACCATCAGGAAGAAGAAGAACGACATGTAAAGCATTTAAATGAACATATTAATTGGCAGAAGGTACAATCAAAATCTGTTTTAAATCTGGCGCTTAAAAATAATATGATCACGATTGATAATGATATTGTTTCTTTAACCAAAAAAGGAAAAAACTTTACAACAGAAGCAATTGATTATATTGTAACTAATAAAAATGCTGAAATCGAAAACATGAAGGATCGGTTTTTCTTATTTAGGGGTTAATGTCTTTTCTAATATATTAGAGTTAACCAAAGCATTCCGTACACAGTATACCCCCATTCTATTGTCGCTTTGAGCAAAGCCTATACCATTATATTTTTCAAGAAAATTTAGAGTACAAAAAAAGCAAAAAACTAAATAGGAAAACATTTTTCACCTAAGTAAAATTATATAACACAAGTAGATTATGATACATATATATTGTAACAAATTGGCTTACTTTAAAAATAT
>CAKMZM010000332.1 GCA_929200365.1 uncultured Flavobacteriaceae bacterium
AATATAGGAGAATGGGATAAGGTAACGGTAGCATATAGTTATTCAGAATTTGATAAAAATACTAATGAAAAGGAAGCGCTTAATAAAATTTTGAATACTGCTTATCAATCGGGGCTTCGTTTTATATCAGATAGCGATGCCAGACCACAGGGAGGAGCGCATGAATTAGCTCATTTATGGGATAATGGTAAAAGTGTTACCGAAGAGCTAAACAATATGCTGAAAATTAGAGAAGTTGCGATACGTAATTTTTCTTCAGATAATATAAGAACTAATGAGCCATATTCTGTTTTAGAAGATGTTTTTGTGCCCCTGTATTTTTCCCATAGGTATCAGACCGAAGCTACAGTAAAGCTTATTGGGGGGCTAAATTATAATTATGCGGTTAAAGGTGATCGGCAAACAGTTGTAGAAGCAGTAGAACCTAAAAAGCAAAAAAAGGCACTTGAAGCAGTTTTGCAAACATTGACTCCTGAGGTTTTGGCTATTCCCGAAAATAAGTTAAAACTGTTTCCGCCAAGAGCTCTCGGGTATGGTAGAACTAGAGAATCTTTTAAAGGAAAAACAGGAATTGGTTTTGATGCATTAAGTGTAGCTTCAACGGCAAGCGACATGAGTCTTTCTTTATTACTACACCCCGAAAGAGCCTCGCGGTTAGTACAACAAAAAAGTTTAGATCAAAATCAATTGGGATTGACAGAAACACTAGATAAATTGTTGAAATTTTCTTTTGATACTAAGGTTAAAAATGAATATCATAAAGAAATTCAACAAATGATGAAGACTAATGTTTTAAAACATTTAATGAACTTAAGCAAAAACACACAGGCATATCCACAGGTTAATGCTATTACGTATGCAAAAATTAAAGATGTAAAATTCCTTCTCAATAATAAAACAGAAGAAGATGTTATTGATAAAATGTATAATGATTACTATTTGAATCAGATCAATAGGTTTTTAGAAAAACCAGGAAGCTTTAAGATATTACCTTCTCCAAAAATACCCGATGGGTCTCCTATAGGTAGTTTTAATTGTGGTTTTTAAATCACTTTTGTATTAGTCATTGTTTTAAATAGAATTTATATTGAGTAATGCTTTTGCCTGTAAAATTAATTTCATTACAGCACAAAAGTCAAACGTTTCGGCTTAAAACTACTACTAAAGATGAGTTCATAAATACCAGTCTAAATTCTTGAATTTAGATTGGTATTTTTCGAGGTACAACTCTATTACTTTTTATCTTTACTACTTTGATAAATTAGCAAAGCCAAATACTACATGACTATTGAAATTCAACTAAAAAATAAATTAAAGGAGATAAGTGAAATTTTGGAAACAAAGACTGAAGAAAAACAGGAAGTTGGTGTTTTATCCGGGGTTTCGGGTATTGCATTGTTTCAGTTTTATTATTCAAAATTTTTAGATGAAGATATTCATGCCGATAAGGGGATAGAGACCATAACCAGAGCTGTAGAGCTTATTAATAATGGGTTTACGTTTCCTACCTTTTGTACAGGAATTGCAGGAGCATGTTGGGTGCTCGAAATTCTTAAAGAAGAAGAGTTTATAGAACTAGATGGTGGCTTCCTTGCATCTGATTTGGATTCTTATTTGTTAGAAGCAATGAGAACCGATATAAAAACAGAGAATTATGATTTTTTGCACGGTGCAATGGGATATGGATATTATTTTTTAAAACGTTATCAAAATCTGACTACAGAAAAATCAAAAAAGAACTATAAAAATTACCTAGATGAATTAATTGCAGCATTAAAAAAATCATCAAAAAAGAATGATTATGGAATATGGTGGGAGTCTGTTCTTGAAAAAGAAGAAGAAACTATAGGTTGTAATTTAAGCTTATCTCATGGAATATCGAGTACTGTTAATTTTTTGTCCAGAATAGCAGAGCATAAAGAATTTTACAATGATGTTAGTGAACTGTTAGAGCAAACAGTTAGATACATTTTACAACATAAAAACAAAGATAAAACCTTAACAGCTACATTTCCTAACTGGATTGTTGAAGAAGGTATACCCGATGGTAATTCAAGATTAGCCTGGTGTTACGGTGATTTGGGGGTAGGAATATCAATCTTACGTGCGGGTGAAGTATTAAAAGATACTCAAATTAGTGATGAAGCAATAGCAATATTAAAATACGCTACACAACGAAGAGATATTGAAGAAACCAAAATTATGGATGCAGGACTGTGTCATGGTGCATACGGTGTTTTTCATATTTATAATCACTTATATAGAAAAACAAAAGACATTACATTTAAGGAGGCCTCTGATTTTTGGATACAGAAAGCTCTTGATATGGGAATACATAAAAACGGATATGCCGGATATATGATGTGGCGTGGTATGGGGGAAGAAAAATGGAAAACCGAAATCAGTCTTCTTGAAGGGATTGCGGGTATAGGGTTGTCTATTATATCATATTTAGCTCCTTTTGAAACCAAATGGGATGAATGCCTTTTGATTAGTTAATT
>CAKMZM010000333.1 GCA_929200365.1 uncultured Flavobacteriaceae bacterium
GTTTGCTGGGCAATACCAGAGAAGCACAAGCCAATCAACAACAGTTGAGGGAAGAAAGCAAAAAGCACGGATACCTCAGTTTGGTAGATTTTAGTATCTAAAAAAAAGATTATGAGAATTGACTATCCAATACTACCATCAGATAATATAGAATCAGATGAGTTTACAAAAGAAGAATTAATAGCAAAATACTATGGTCATAGTAATAGGTTTGGTTTTTTTCCTATAGGCAGGTTAAATTCTTGGCACGGAGGTATTCATATAGAGGGATCAAGTACCGTACGAGCCATAGCCGATGGTAGAATTATAGCCTATCGTATACCCAAGGACTATCTGACCGAAAAAGATACTGACAAGCACTACTCTAATGGGTTTATTTTAATACAACATAATTTTGAAACCCCAGAAAAGCAAAAACTACGCTTTTATAGTCTCTATATGCATCTGTTACCCCAAAAACAGATGGAAGAAACAGGTAATGTTCCTGATTTATACGCCAAGTATACGGCAAAAGTAATTGCAAAAGACCAACAAAAGGGGCTTAATGCTAGATCAGGAACAAAAACCACTACCTACAAAAAGGATGGAGTAACTAAGATAATAGGAGAAAAAAAAGTAGTTCTACCAAAAGGAACTATTGTTTATTATGATATAAACCCAAAATCTGCTGATAAAAAAAAGATAAAACAATTAGCACCTTCATTTCCAAATACCCATTGGATACATAATCATAAAACCACTTATACCCCCATTGTATATAATGGTAATCATGATCTTTTTATTGCTACTTCGGGTAATAGAGTAAAATCTTTAGGAGATGGTTCTTTAAAGATAATAATTGAGGAGGATACTATTCCTGATTCAGAAAAAGGAGCTATTGTACGTAATAAACCTAATAACAAAGGTGATTTTATTAAAGTTATAAAGAATGGAACAGAATTAGATGATATCGAGATTTTTAATAAAACGTGGATCAAGCTCAAAGGGAAAGAAGAGTATATAGAACGAAAAAGTGTAACAGTCAAAAAATACTTAAAAGATGATGTAGTATTAGATACTATACAAAACGAAGATGTTCTTATCAAATCAGGACAGGTTATAGGTTTACCTGGTAAATATGAGTTCGAAAAGCAAAAATATTACAGCAGCTTACACTTAGAAGTGTTTACAGATGATACAGAGATAGAAAACCTAATTAATAATGTAAAAAAAGATAATAGTCGCACAACCTATATAGCAACGAGCGGTCAAACCCTGCAATTGGCAAAACCCTGTAATTTTTTAAAAGCTAATACCAAAGTAAAAATTTATCAAACTAAAGGCGATTATACACAAATCGGATTTGAATCCATAAAAAATATCATATTACCAGTTGAAGGTAATATATATACCCCCAACAAAAATGGAGATAACGGAGAAAAGGGATACTCTATATCCCCAAAAGGGTATTATATCTATGATTTTAAAGTTGTTAATGAATATTTTTCTAATGCTCTAGAAGAAGGTGTTAGCAATATTATACGTATGAAAAATGGAGGTTCAGGTAATGATCCTGATAGAAAGGTAGCATATATTCATCCAAAAGCAGGTCAAAAATACTGGGTGTCTTCTAGTGAAGTCACTGGAGAAATTGATCAATGGGTAGAGCTAGCCGCAGATATAACTGTATTTTATGAAAAAGAACCCGTCGACACCGATACCGATATTACACTTACTAAGGATATTGGGGTACGTAAAACGGCTAGTATCAAAGACAAGAATGCTATAGAATGGTGGAAGGTAAAAGGCAAGACAACTCACAAAGATAAACAAGGTTGGATCAAAAAAAGTGAGCTTACCAAGCTAAATCCTTTTGATTGGACTAGTGAGCATTATGGATGGGAGCTATTGCAAGATCCAGACAATAAGTACTTTTATCTGTTTGGAGATACCGTAAAAGAAAGCAATCCCAAAGATTTTGTAAAAAAGGTATGGAAAAAATTAACTATCTTTGATGTTGATAGAGACAAAGTGCTCTCTGTCTACGAACTTCAAAAAGCCATGACTTCACAATCCGCCGTTTATAATCTTAGCAAACTAATATGCCAGCATAGCAGTGAGTGGGATACAGCCAATACTATAGCAGATTTTAAAGATGAAGTAATTTCGATTTATAAAAAAGGTATAGAGCAGGAGGAAGTACTCAAAGAAAAACAAGCAATGAAAGAGGCTCGAGATGCCAAAATAGCCTTGCTAGGAGATAAGATTAAGAAGCTGTGCTTTTGGGATCAAATTACAAATGGTGATCTCGAAACGGTAGCACAACGCAAACAAGCCTATATAGATAGTAATTACCAGCCAACACATAGCATATTTCCCAAAGGAACCAGTGCAGAAGAAATACTATTAAGCAAAGAGTTTGACGAATTAGAGAAAGAGCGAACCCCTAGAGAGTTTCCTAAGGATAGTAATAATATTTATCACCTACATCC
>CAKMZM010000334.1 GCA_929200365.1 uncultured Flavobacteriaceae bacterium
CTAAGATTATAAACAACTAAAAAAATATAATATGAGTGTTCAAATATGGACTTATATTTTGGTAGGGCTAACCTTTGCTTTATATATAGCAATTGCGATTTGGTCAAGGGCAAGTTCTACAAAAGAGTTTTATGTAGCAGGAGGAGGGGTATCCCCTCTAGCCAATGGGATGGCTACTGCAGCCGACTGGATGAGTGCAGCTTCATTTATTTCTATGGCAGGTATTATAGCTTTTTCAGGATATGATGGTGCTGTATACCTAATGGGGTGGACAGGCGGATATGTGCTATTAGCATTATTGCTGGCTCCTTATTTAAGGAAATTTGGAAAATTTACTGTTCCTGACTTTATTGGGGATCGATATTACTCAAAAACAGCAAGATCTGTAGCAGTATTCTGTGCACTTCTTGTATCCTTTACTTATGTGGCAGGGCAAATGAGAGGAGTCGGAATTGTGTTTTCCAGATTTTTAGAAGTAGATATCAATACTGGAGTGATCACCGGAATGATCATTGTACTTTTTTATGCTGTATTAGGAGGAATGAAAGGAATTACATACACTCAGGTGGCACAATATTGTGTGCTTATTTTTGCATTTATGGTACCTGCTATATTTATTTCAATTCAGATGACAGGAAACCCAGTTCCTCAATTAGGGTTTGGTGATACCATTGCAGATGGTTCTGGAACTTATCTTTTGGATAAATTGGACGGATTGAGTACAGAATTAGGGTTTTCAGAATACACAAATGGTTCTAAATCAATAGTAGATGTATTTGCTATAACCTTGGCATTAATGGTAGGTACAGCAGGGTTACCGCATGTGATCGTTCGTTTTTTTACTGTAAAACGAGTTAAAGATGCTCGTAAATCTGCAGGATATGCACTGTTGTTGATTGCTATACTATACACAACTGCTCCTGCGGTAGCTGTTTTTGCTAAAACAAACCTTATTGAATCAGTACACAATAAACAATATGAAGAGCTTCCTTTATGGTTTAAAAATTGGGAAAATACAGGTCTTTTAGGTTGGATAGATAAAAATGAAGACGGACAAGTACAGTATGCCAATGGTCATGCAGTTGAAAGGAACAAAAATAAACCAGTTTTTGATGGAAAAAACCGAGGAAAGTATGGGGAACGTAAGATTACAAATGTAAATACTGCAACCAGAAACGAGCTTTTTGTTGATCGTGATATTATGGTACTGGCAAATCCCGAAATAGCAAATCTTCCTAATTGGGTAATTGCCTTGGTAGCTGCAGGAGGACTGGCAGCAGCATTATCTACCGCAGCAGGATTATTATTAGTGATTTCATCTTCGGTATCTCATGATCTGATCAAAAAAATAATTAAACCAAATATCTCAGAAAAAGGAGAATTAATCGCAGCACGTCTTTCTGCTCTAGTCGCCGTATCTATTGCAGGATATTTCGGAATCAATCCACCAGGATTTGTTGCAGCTGTTGTTGCTCTTGCCTTTGGTTTAGCAGCAGCTTCTTTCTTTCCAGCCATTGTGTTGGGAATATTCTATAAAAGAATGAATAAAGAAGGCGCTATTGCAGGAATGGTAGTAGGCATTTTATGTATGCTGCTATATATGATAAAATATAAATTGGGATGGTTTGACGAAACGCTTCCTTCATCAAGTGAATGGTGGTTTGGGATATCTCCAGAAGGATTTGGAGCTGTGGCTATGGCAATCAATTTTGTGATATCATTAGTGATTTCCGAATGTACTTCGGCGCCGCCAAAAGAAGTGCAAGAAATTGTAGAAAATATAAGAATACCCAGTGGAGCAGAAGAAGCAACACATTAGTTTTAACTAAAGTAAATCTCACAAATACTGAAAACTAATAAGGTCTAATAAAACGTTTAGTCTTAAATAATTGATTTTACGATTATTTTCTATCATGTTCCGAAAAAAATAGTATTAAAAAAAAGGAAAGATTATATTCGTATTAGGATATATTTAAACATGCTCTTAGTAAACAAATCATAGAAGAGCATAAAAGAAAATAAAAATCACAAGACAAAACCTATCTATTATTAAAATTCCTGATTAGTAGATGTTTTTATAAAATAAAAGATTAAATTTTGAACAAAAAGAAGATATTAATAGTTGATGATGAGCCTAATATTGTAATGTCTCTAGAATATACATTTAAGAAAAATGATTTCGAAGTTTTTATTGCCAGAGATGGGAGTGAAGCTATCGAAATATTAAAGTTACAGATTCCTGATGCAATTCTGTTAGATATTATGATGCCAAATATAGATGGATATCAAACTTTAAAATATATAAGATCAAACCCAAATACAAAAAATATTAAAGTCATATTTTTGACAGTAAAAAATAATGCTTCAGATATCCAAAAAGGATTAACAATGGGAGTAGATAGGTATTTGACTAAACCATTTTCGATAAAAAAAATCGTAGCAGAGGTCAATGAA
>CAKMZM010000335.1 GCA_929200365.1 uncultured Flavobacteriaceae bacterium
CAGAGTCAAAAAAGCTTTGCAAATGAGGAAACGTGAAAAAATAAAATTAACGATTTTCAAAGTATAGTATGTTTTAAAAAACACACGTAGTACTATAAACTTTTGATTGTTTCTACTACAGTTTCAGGTTTTATCGTATACATCACTTTTTCGTATCTGGGTGGTACTTTATTACCGTAAATTGATGTTGGAATCTGATCATATATCGCCAAATTGGGTAAAATAGCCTGCTTCATTGGTTGCCCAAAAGGCATAAAACCAGCAAAAGGGTGAGTTACCCCCCATAAGGTAATGGTTGGCACTCCATACATCGCTGCCAAATGTGCATTACCACTATCCATTGATAGCATAGCATCCAGATTACCAATCAGTTTTAATTCATCTTCAAAAGATAATTTACCTATTACAGAGGTCGCGTTTTTATATTTACTTTCTATATTGTTTAGGATATCCTTTTCTCGTTTACCCCCTCCGAAGAGAAAAATCTCAAACTTATCTTCTTTGTCCAACAGTTCGATAACCTCAACCATTAATTCTAATGGATAAGTTTTGCTTTCATATTGTGCAAAAGGTGCAATTCCTAACCATTTTTTGACTGAATTTTGAGTTAAAGCAATAATTTCAGGGGATAATGATTGTTTTTCAGGAAATTTATGGGTTGTAAGATCAACAGGATACCCTAAACCCGAAAAAACATCAGCATACCGTTGGTGTGTTGTTTTTAATTGTTTGAACTCTTTATTTTTTGATCGGGTCAATGCCTTTTTTTCTGCACGACCTTTATCTACCTGAACTGTTTTTATTCCTCGTAAAGAGAATAGAGTCTTTAAAATATTAGAGCGTAATACATTGTGCAAATCAGCAACAGCATTGATCTTCTGTTTGTTCAATTCGCTGGATAATCGTTTAAGGCCAAAAATGCCTTTATGTTTATGATCTACATCTGCATGATATACTTCTAGGTTTTCAATATCAGAAAATATAGGTTCAAAGAATTTTCGGGTAAGCACGGTTAACTTTACATCGGGATAAGTAGCTCTAAATACCCGAAGAACCGGAACGGTCATTGCAATATCTCCCATAGCCGAAAGACGAATTATCAGAACGTTCGTTTCAAAATCTTTGGGTCGCCTGATATTACTTACCGCCACGCAATACCGGGTTTAATTCATCATCATTGTACATTTTCATTTGCTTATACACTTTCATGTACTTGTCCCCATTTTCAATATCCTTCAATAATGTATCAATAGCTGTAGATAAATCTACTTGTTGTTCTAATAATACATTTAATTTATTTTGGCAGGCGGTTTTATGTTCATCACTGGCACCTTCTCGTATTGTTTCTACATGCATATGATATACCTTTAATGCCAAAATAGATAATCTGTCTATACCCCATGCTGGACTCTCGGTATTAATGGTAGCGCCTGTTTTTGGAGTTATATCTTTATATAATTCTAAAAAATAACTGTCGATATATTCTACCATATCTGTTCGATCCTGATTAGAGGCATCGATCTGTCTTTTTAGCTTCAAAGCTGCAATTGGATCAATTTCGGGATCTCGTATAATATCTTCATAATGCCATTGCACAGTATCAATCCAGCATTTACGATACAACAAATGCTCTATAGCTTGTGATTTACTATCATAAGGATTTGAGAATTCTTGATCAACACTATCAATTACATGATACTTTTCTATAACTTCTTTAAAAATGGAATTTGCTTTATCGGTAAACATGTGTATTGTTGTTTTCTAAAATGTCTACAAAGGTACATATTTTGTGATAGGAACGGTTTAAAATAACAACATTGTAAACGGAATTAATATGAATACCCATATATTGATCTCTTTGGCTAATTGGTGATAATTCATTTCGAGATATGTAGTTCCAATTAGAGCAAGAGGTGTTGCTATAAAAAACAACTCAGAAGTATCTTTCTGTGGTGCAATAACTGCTATTATAATCGCTATGACTAAATAGATAATAACAAGTCTTAATATAGGTTTGATATTCCCTGTTTTTCTGCCAAACCTAATAAGGTATATTGAGAAAAAACAGATGATACAAATAGATAATACTCCTACAGAGAAAAGGTATTCTTTTGTAAGATAATCCTGAAATAAAAAAGAGATAGGATCTATATAGGTTTTTAGTGCAAAGAAAGAATCATAAAATAATAGTGTAAAGCAATTTGCAAATACATAGATCATACTAATTCCAATAAAGGGAATAATCCAGTTCCTATAGTTTTTTGGATCGAAAAACAGTATCCCTAAAAAAACCAAAATAATAAATCCAATACTCCAAAAATAGGCTAAGGACGCCAAACCGATATAGATTGATGCATTAAAAATTTTGGGTTTTATGTGTTTTTCATTTCGTAAATGCAAAATATTTTGTATTGCCAACAATACAAATACGTTTGATAACA
>CAKMZM010000336.1 GCA_929200365.1 uncultured Flavobacteriaceae bacterium
GCAGAATTGGGCTCAATAATATTATATCCTTTCCAGAACTCTGGATTGTACCTGGACAAGTATTGTGGTTTGATACCTTTATTTTCTTTACTGGTCTTGTAATCACTTTCAGATAATGGACTGGAGTCAAAAACAACAATCTCATACTTATTTACATTTACCATAATCACATCAAGTGCTAGAGACAGTTCATTTTGCTTGCGTCTTCCTTTTACATATTTATTTTTCTCGATTACTTTTAGAGGACGATCAAAGCCAAAGCGATTCCCTCTACGCATTTCAAGGTATTTCAGGTCGTACTTATTATTATTTCCTTTAGCGAACATCACTTTATTATGATATAAATTATCCTGAAACATAACTCCTAGGAGTTTAAAACTTTTAAGGTTTTTTACATTTTCATAATCAGCTCTAACAATAGCAAAATCCTCAGTATTAACATATAATGTGCCTTTAAAATCTGCTCTCCATTTTGGCGAAAAATTAATAATATATACACTGTTATCATCCATATAGGTGTAATCGACAAGTTCGAAATTATATCTGCCTGATTTGTTCAAAAAATTAGACATTACATCTTCATTAAAGAAAAGGCTAGACATCAGGTTTTCTAATCCAGATTTTCGATGTTTTAAAAATTCACTCTTGTCATCCTTTTTCTTTTGATTATCAATTTCATCTTTAACAGCCGATGCATCTTTCTGACTTTCGAGTATAGAGTCTACTTGTACTTTGGTGCCAAACAGACCAGATTTTATTTTAAGGTAAGAATTAGGTTTTACATTTTTCTTAAATATAGTTTCCATACGTTCGGCTACAGCCTCCATAGATACCCTGTTATTTTTATCATAGAGTTCTGCGGCTTTTATAATATGAAGTTTCCGCTTATCGAAATTACCATACAGATCACATAAAATTTCGGTATAATATTCTGCTTTTTTGGGGAGAATAGAGGTTACACTATCGATCAATTTTTTATTAAGCTCTTTGATCGTAGATTTTTTAAACTTAACATCGAACTTTTTTACGGTATTAAACTCAGATTCTCTAAAAAACAACCGTCTTTTGGATAACCCAAAATTATAATTTTGATCTACTCGTTCTTTTACATTATCAATAATTTCGTCTACGGTTAGATTTTTGTTTGAAATAAAAACACCTTTTAACTCTATAGCTTTGGGCTGGATATAGATGATACTATCGGTTACATTCTTTACCGACACACCTACTTTTTCATACCCCATAGAAGAAATGTAGATAGAATCAATTTTGGCAAGATCATCATTTAGGTTTAGGCTAAACCTTCCTTCTTCATTAGTGATCACTCCCTGGTTTTCTGATAATTGTATGGTAGCATAGGGGATAGGCTCATTAGTTTTTTTATCTACCACTTTAGAAGTAATGGTTTGAGCGGTTGCTATAGTTCCCAGAGATAAGCAAAAAAGTATACCTAAAAATGATTGAGTAGATTTCATCTGTTTATATTTATGGTTTAGCAGTGATCAGATTTGTAGTATTATATAGTAGTACAGAATTTGCCATTACACATTTCATAATTTGATTCATACAACTTCTATGGCTATAGACAATATTTTAACCTTAGGAGTTGCATGATACAATTATAAAAGGAAGACTGAAACAAGTACCATTTGTTACAAAGGAATAATAAAAGAAAGAGAATTACACTCTTTTTTTATAGGTTTATTCAATCCTTATATTATACGTATGCTTTCTATAAGGGATTCTAATTGATCAGATTTTAGTTTTATCATCGTACCGACGAAATAGAACGTTTCTATTTATTCCAAATTCCATGCTTTTGGAGATAATCAACCAAATCAGTAAGGGGGTCGTCAAATAAAAACATTAATTTCAACGCATTAACTTCAGAAACCTTTTTTTTAAAGATCTATTTTCCAAAATTGATTACAATATATTGACGCTATGGACCATACGAACACTATAGTTGTTGTAAAGTGTTCTTTTTTCTCAAGTTCAATCGTCTATTTCTGTGATATACATCATCTCAAAAGTATTTTCATTTTCAGGATTAGGATCATAGTAAATCTCAAAAAATGTTTAGAGTAAATCATGATGATCCTGATATATCAATAGAAGAATTAAAAGAATGAGCAAAATAGGGTGTTAGAAATCAACATAGAGCTTCTGATGATTACAATAATTATGGAGAAGATTGGGTTATCCAGAATGTCGAGTTAAGTTAAGTGTAAATAGTGAATCTTGTGATGAAAAATGATTTGAAAGAAATATATGGTTTTGAAGCTCGTTTGGCTACCAAATCTGAAATATCTACTCTTTGTGTATATCTTGCCAAGAAGAAATGGGAAGATCATCAAAAAAGTAAAGCTACCCTGAAGGTAAAAACTACTAAAAAAGAAGCTACTGATTTTATTGAAAAAGAAAAAGTTATTATTCTT
>CAKMZM010000337.1 GCA_929200365.1 uncultured Flavobacteriaceae bacterium
TTTATTATTTATTTTTACCGAATTAAAAAGTATCCCTGTAGAAATTGGAAATCTGAGAAACTTAAACATTTTAGATTTATATGGTAATCCCGACTTAGTAAGTATCCCTCAAGCAGTTTGTGATCTAAGAACTACATCTAATACAGATATCCTAATGGATCCTAGAATAACATGCCAGTAATTAAAGTAGTTTTTTTATAACGCAATAAATAACCTAAAAAATATCAAATCTAGCCCGTAACTATACCTAAATAAGTATTGCTACGGGCTTATTATTATATCCTGTTTCTTGTTATAGATTTTTCTTTATCTCTATTATAAAGATACTAGACTCTATGTATCGTTGTCTAATTTTTCTCATGAAAGATGCTAATAAAAAGTCTGGCTCTTGTAGTTATGTCTCTATTCTGAAACAAAAATTTAAACCAGAACCAGTATTACCAAAGCATAATCAAATTGAGTAGATTGATTTTTATATAAAATCTTTTAGTACATGACAAAAATTAACTGTGAATAGTAATACGCCTAATAATTTTATGGTCTATCAAGACCTCACAGGTCTTAGAGACCTGTGAGGTCTGTAAAACAATAATTTAATAATATCCTAATAATCAATTACTTAAATGTTTATCCTAATTTTTTGTCATGTACTCAGATAAAATCTAAAAAAGGAGTTTAGTATATTTGTCCATGCTCTTCTCAGAAATATTAGGCTTAAAACATATCAAAAGTTATTTGACCACCAGTGCTGATCGTCAAAGAATACCTCATGCACAACTTTTTGTAGGGTCTAATGGTAGTGGTACCTTACCTATGGCTATTGCTTATGCACAGTATGTTCTATGTCAAAATCAAAATGGAGAAAACACAGAAGGTATTGGGGCTTGTAACATTAAGTTTGATCACCTTGCACATCCCGATCTACATTTTGTATACCCTGTTGCTATAAATAATAAGGTAAAAAAACATCCCACATCAGATCAATTTGCTGAAGAGTGGAGAAGTTTTGTAAACGAAAACCCTTACGGAAGTATTTTTGACTGGTATCGCACTCTGGGGGTTGAAAATAAACAGGGGCAAATTGGAGTGGATGAGGCTCTGGAAATTGTAAAAAAACTTTCATTAAAAAGTTATGAAGGAGGGTATAAGGTAATGCTAATCTGGATGGCGGATAAAATGAATATTGCTGCTTCTAATAAGCTCCTTAAATTAATTGAAGAGCCTCCTGAAAAAACCATATTTATACTGATTACAGAAGATGAGGAGCAGCTTATACAAACCATTAGATCTAGATGCCAAGTATTACATTTTCCTCCCTTGGGAGAACAGGTAATAAAAGAAGCGCTTCAGAAAAAAGAGAATGTTGCTGATACCAAGGCTTTAAAAATAGCACATCAGGCAAATGGTGATTATAGCAAAGCTTTGCACCTACTACATCACAATGGTGGTGATGATCAATTTGAGGACTGGTTTGTACAATGGGTACGCACAGCATTTAAAGCCAAAGGAAACAAATCAGCAGTAAATGATCTGATTACCTGGAGTGAATCTATTGCAGGAACAGGGAGAGAGACACAAAAGAAGTTCTTGAAATATTGTCTGGATTTTTTCAGACAGGCTATGTTACTTAATTATGGGGCAGAGGATTTGGTGTTTCTTGAACCAAACACAAGTGGTTTTAAATTAAAAAACTTTGCTCCTTTTGTACATGGAGCCAATATCATAGATATTTGTAACGAACTTCAGGATGCGGCTTATCATATAGAACGAAATGGTAATGCAAAAATCATACTTACAGATCTTTCTATAAAACTTACTCGTCTGCTTCATAAAAAAAGTTCATAATGTTTATTACTGTATGTTAATACTTAAGAATAGCAGATTAAAAATCAACATTTTTTAGTCTCAAATCTTATTTTATATTTGATACCCTAAACTCATCTAACATGGATAATTTTATAAATAATATCGTTTCAATAACCATTTTGCTATTTCTTCTCATTACCTTTTTGCAATCAGGAATCGATAAAATAATCGATTGGAAAGGAAATCTTGGTTGGTTAAAAGAACATTTTGCAAAAACATTTATGAACAACATAGTTCCTTTACTTTTAACTATCGTTCTAATAATTGAAATGATTACTGCAATATGCTGTATTATGGGTATATATTATCTAATTCTGGATAATAGTTCACATTATGCTCTTTTGGCCATGTTTTTAGCCTGTATAACACTCTTAATGTTGCTTTTTGGACAAAGAGTAGCAAAAGATTATCAAGGAGCCTTAACGATCACCTGTTACTTTATAGTGGCTATCTTTGGATTATATGTGGTTTCCTTATAAGTAAATAATTCGGCAAAAAAAATCCTGCTTTAAACAAAGCAGGATTTTA
>CAKMZM010000338.1 GCA_929200365.1 uncultured Flavobacteriaceae bacterium
GAAAAAGTTGTACTTCGGCAGATTTAGCAGCGAAGCGATCTTATGTCTCTGATATTGCGAAGCTTTGCCTGAGGATAGTTCATTTTTAAACACTTTGTGATGCACTTTTACTGGGTATTCTTATTACTGCTGAAACCTGTTGGTAATCACTTTGTCAACAGTTTTTTTGAGCATATTGGCATACTCTTCATCTGCTTGTTCGGTTCTGTAAGTAATGTCTGTAGCATTTACTCCGGTAAAAAATTTAGCAAAAGATAGGGCTACCATGTACATTCCTTCCATAGACAGGTGCGTAACATCATTATCTGCATATAATCTATTATATAGCTTTTTATCCAAAGTAGTGTCATCCAGATATATTTGGTGTACTACTGCTCCTAGGTTTAACATTTGAACCCCATGTTTATCACACATTTTTTTTGCTTCTGCTAGATTAGTGTTATACGTTTTGTCTTGTTCATTTTTCAGAGACCAAGGGTGGTATAGGATAGGAATACTATTCTCTGACCGAATCAGGTCAAAAAATAACTTTCCATACTTATTATAGTCCCCGAGCTGATAATAAGGTTCGTCTGATTTGGGTTGCAGTACAGTAACGGCGTGTTGCTTTTTAATGGCATCAATTTCATAACTATCTCCAGGAGTATCAGGATTAGGAGGGTTTCCAATTCCATAGTGTCTTTTTAAAGAAGCACCGCCTCTTATAGCTTCTGTAAAATTGTTTTTTAAATTTAGTTCATCATAAATCTTTTTTAAGTGATATTTTACCGCTCCTTTTATATCTCCATCCCAACGAGACCCAAATGGATGTGTTAAACTATTACCAACAAACAGGATGTCATCTGGGGCTTCTAAGAAAACAGGTTCTTTGACAGAGATGGTTATGGTTGACTTGGTTTCTGTGTTATCTTTTTCTTTTGCAGTTACGTTTAATACGTATTTTCCTATTGTACTGTTGTTATATACTATGATATGCTCTGAGGTATGGGTAAAATTTTCCTGTGGGGTAACTGTATATGTAACAGGATTTCCGTTTTCATCTTTATCCGGCCCAAGAGTTATGGTTAAATTTTTATTCTTATTAACACTTAGAAACTGCTCAGTAATAATAGGAGTTTCTTCATTGCCTTCTGTTTCTTTAAAAACAAGATCATCAATAGTTTTTTCAGGCTCTTTCAGGATTATATCTGCATTGGTATAAAACTGTACTTTATCTTTTTCATAAAACTTAACTTCTAATTTATATTTACCATAAGGGATTTTAGTTAATGTACCATTGAATATATGTGTAGTATGGTCTATAGCAAAATCAAAAGAGTTTTGATAGCTGTCATTTTTGATGGTAGCAGTTGCTTTTGAGATTAGAAACCCGGCATCAAATATAATTTTGTTATTATGTATAATATCTAAGGTTGTTTCATTATTTGCCTGCTCAGTATTTCCATCATCTTTACTACAGGCCAAAAGCAGAGCAAAGCAAATAATAAAAAAGGGAAATTTCGTTTTCATTTTTCAAAAATCAGGTTTATGTTATAGATTAGGGATATGGCTGTTTTCTAGTTCGATAATGTAGGCATTGCTGTCTTCATTTCTTCCATCAAACCAGGTACTGGTAAATATTATTTTTGTAAAACCTCTGTTTACTGATGCTTTGGTTTCTGCCCAGTAGTTTTTACCAGGAAATTTGGCATGATCTCCATAAGTATTCGAGATGTTTAATATTTTTCCGTCCTGTTTTAATTCTATAGCTATAATTTTATTTTGTGCCCATCCATTTAGTGGGTTTGCATTTGAATAGGTTGATAATAATGCCCACCCTGGCTTATTGAAAGCTTTTAATGAGTAATGATTTGCAGCACTAATTGGGTTATCACCCCCAGATTTATATTGATATAAATGATTAAATTCGGTTTTTTGGTTGGCTTGTATGTCATACATAAATATCTGCCCTTCATTGTCCTGATAGTCGGCCGCTATATACACATCATGTCCATTAGGCAAAAGCCCCAAATCAGAATGTTCTGAAGTGTGATGCAATTGTACATAAGAAGAAAAATCTCTGGTATAAGCACGTGTTCCTACACCTTTTTGTATACTTGAAGGCACGATATAATCGCCAGAGGGAGACATGCTTACATGGTCTGGTTTATCTCCGTAATCTGCTTTGTCTAAATATCCTACAATAGCATTCTCTTGTTGGTCATAAACAATTAATCCTAAAAACTCAAAATTACTACCACTTACCTTTTCTATCATTAAGCCTCGGTATCTTCCGTATTTTGAACTTGTTCCTTCTGCTTTTGTCCAGGCTGCGCTAGCATCAGGCCATATATCTTTTACAGAGGTTAAACTCGTATTCCCTTTAACAGAAGTAACTTTTGTAAGATCAA
>CAKMZM010000339.1 GCA_929200365.1 uncultured Flavobacteriaceae bacterium
CTGGGTTAACCACCATAGAACACCAACCAAAAGATTTAAATAAGCGATGATGACTAAAGCCACAACAACCGGATTCATAACAACAATATACCTGATATCCTGTAAAATGTTTGTCTACATATTTCTGTAATGCATAAGCATTTGGAGGAATCGTCAAATCTGAGCCATCAAAAAGATCGGTAGCCGTATGAATTTTCCAACTTCGCTTGTGTACGTCGATGCCAATAAATAACTTTGAGTCTGTAGTATCCTGTGTTTTCATAATAAATTAGTAGTTTGATTCATTATATAAACTTAGGATACTGCTTTTACATGGTTGCTATAATTCATTGCTAGTTATGGTCTACTTTCGAAAGTCCTCGCGGACTTTCTATCTGTGATTTATTTGCTAACTTTAGTACTTAAACACGTAATGAAATCATACACTAGACCGTTGCCATTAATTATGAAAAAATCGAAATCCATTGAAATATAAATGTATAATTTTTGATTGTGACGGAATTCTTGTCGACAGTGAAGAAATTTCAAATTACGTTCTCATTCAAATGGCAAATGAAGTTGGAATAGAAATTAAAATGGAATATGCTCTTGAAAATTTTGCTGGAAAATCTCTAAAATATTGTTTTGAGCATATTGAAAAACGAATCAGAAAACCACTTCCTAACACATTCGAAAAAGAATATAGAAATCGGACTTTTTCTGCATTTAAAACAGACTTAAAATCGATTGAAGGAATATACAAGTTACTTAATCAAATTTCGATACCCTTTTGTGTTGGATCAAGTGGACCAATAGAAAAAATAAGACTGAACTTGACAACAACTAATTTGATTGAAAAGTTTGAAAACAGAATATTTAGTTCCTATGAAATCGGAAGTTGGAAACCTAATCCTGAAATTTTCGAATATGCTGCCAAAAAAATGGGGTTTGAACCAAATGAATGTGCTATTATCGAAGATAGTTTAGCAGGGGTTAAAGCTGGAATAAAAGGTGGATTTGATGTTTTTGGACTTGCTAATGACAAAAACAAAACTGAATTAAAAAAAGAAGGTGCAAATGTGTTTTTTGGAATGAACGAATTATACGAATTATTGAACTGAAAAAACAACTAATGGCAACAACTAAGTGTTCGTATGGTGCGTAGCGCCAATATATGAACACGGTGTTGAAGAATAATCCAACCCGAGAAGTATATCCTTTTGATAGTGGGTATCAAATATTACAATGTGCCTATGGGGGGGTATTTACGCCATAAAAACTCAGAAGACCCTCAATTAGAAAGAGAAAGTATGGCATGGTTGTATTTTGAACGAAATGGGAATGGGAGAGCTCGCTATTTTAACAATTATCTGTATTGCCCTAAAAAAGAATACCATAAAAAAAAGTTGGCATTACGAAGTATGTAAGGTATGACAAGAGTACAAGAATGTATAGTACAATGGTTTTGGGTTTTGTACTTTTTTTATTTAGAATTTGTGTCGGGTCTTTTTCCTAATTGCCACATTAAAATCCCTCCAGTTAGAAACATCCATATAGCATAAGCTCCAATTGGAATACCCATTTCTACACTATTTAATATAGAAGTTGCAATTACAAGTCCTAATGTCCCATTTTGTATGCCGCTCTCAATCGTGATTGAAATAGTATTTCGTAAATTTAATTTAAATAACCTAGCGCCAAGATATCCTAATCCCATAGTCGAGATATTAAGTACTAATGTAACTAACCCTGCCGCTTTCATTCCATCTACTAGTTTATCAGCATTGGCAGCTAATACTGCGATAAATACTATTATAAAAATTACTGTTGAGGCATTACGCATTGGTTTTTCCATTCGCTTTGCAAAATTGGTTTTGTGTTTGCGAATGAGCATTCCTATCAATATAGGAATTACGGTAATTCCCATTATTTGTATTATAGTATCAATTATGGGTAATTTAATTGTAACACTTGTACTACTACCAAAATATTCTAATGAATAAGAAAGAATAAACGGTATTGTAAAAATACTTATAATGCTAACAACAGCAGTTAATGTGACTGATAATGCAATATTTCCTTTACAAACTTGTGTTATCAAATTACTAGTTGGACCACCAGGACAACTAGCTAAAATCATTAATCCAACAGCCATTACTGGGCTTAGATTAAAAGCTATAGCTAGCGAAAATCCAATAATAGGTAAAAAAATAAGTTGATTGGTAAGACCAATTAAAATTGCTTTCGGATATTTTATAATTCTAGTAAAATCGGCAGGAATTAAAGTCATTCCCATTCCAAGCATTATAATAGCAAGAGATAATGGTAAGAACACTTTACTAATAAGTTCGACTACAGTCATAAATAAATT
>CAKMZM010000340.1 GCA_929200365.1 uncultured Flavobacteriaceae bacterium
AATAATACGAACAGAAAATCTAATCAAGATGCATTTGGACGGATGGATACGTTTAGCTTTTGCTTATTTGATCTGTTCATTCCTGATCTATGGTTTCCCAACGATGTTTGGTTCTGATATCTTGAAATGCTTCCAGGTTTAGTTTTTGTAAATGTAAAAAACTGTATCGCTTTAAGAAAAGACTTCTTAGTGGTCAATTTTTATAAAATTTGCCATATTTAGAGTAATATTTATCCCATAGCATAGCACCAAATAAAAAATAAAATTTATAGTTTACAGAGATGTGAAAAAGAAATACATAGATTTTTTAAACTATGCACTTTTCTATTATTAATTGTTACACTTCTTTAGTCAATAATTACATTAATGATTTTATCATCTTTGTCTAAATGACGAGCATAAACAACTATGCGACCATCATGACCAATAAGTACTTTTGTTGAATCAGAAAGCTCATAAACATAAATAAGAAGACCACTACCAATATTTTTTGTAGGTTCTCCAAAATGATTAACAATTGTTGAGTAGTCCATTTGAGCGTGGAGATTATCTCGAAAAATTTCATAAGTTAGAAGAGAAATTTCAGTATCATCATTTTTTGAACACGAAAGTGTACTAAGAATTACAAGTAGTGTAAGGATTTTTTTCATGACTCTTTGGTTAAAAATAAATATTCACTTCTAATATATCTCATTAAATGTTTAAAAGCAAACTTTTTCTTTTGTTACTATGAAAATAAGTATATTGATCATAGTTTGAATTAGGCATATTTTATGCCTAATTCAAAAAAAAGTATCAGTCTCTTAGAATACTTCTTGATATTACAATCTTTTGTATTTCAGAGGTTCCTTCATAAATCTGAGTGATTTTTGCATCTCTCATTAATCGTTCTACGTGATATTCTTTAACAAAACCATTACCACCATGAATTTGTACAGCTTCTATACTAACATCCATTGCAGCTTGAGACGCAGCTAGTTTTGCCATTGCCCCTGATAAATCATAATTTTCATGGTTGTCTTTGTCTATTGCAGCTTTATATACCAGCATTCTGGCAGCTTCAATCTGCATATGCATATCTGCTAGTTTAAATGCAATTGCCTGATGATTCATAATTTCTGTCCCAAAAGCTTTACGAACCTTAGCATATTCTTTTGCTAATTCATATGCTCCCGAAGCAATTCCTAATGCTTGTGCAGCAATTCCTATACGCCCTCCAGCTAATGTTTTCATGGCAAATTTAAATCCAAAACCATCTTCACCAATTCGATTTTTTTTAGGAACTTTTACATCATTAAATATAAGAGAATGTGTGTCACTTCCTCGTATTCCTAATTTATCTTCTTTAGGTCCGATTTCAAATCCTTCCCATCCTTTTTCAACAATAAAAGCATTAATACCTTTGTGTTTTTTTTCTCTATCTGTTTGAGCGATAACCAAATAATAATCAGCAGAATTACCATTGGTAATCCAGTTTTTTGTTCCGTTTAGCACATAATAATCACCTTTATCAATAGCAGTTGTTTTTTGAGAAGTAGCATCACTACCTGCTTCAGGTTCAGATAAGCAAAAAGCTCCTATTGATTTTCCTGTAGTAAGTTTAGTTAAGTATTTTTCTTTTTGTTCAGTATTACCATAAGTATCAAGACCCCAACATACCAAAGAATTGTTTACAGATACAATCACAGAACAAGAAGCATCTACTTTAGATAATTCTTCCATTGCCAAAACATAAGAAATTGTGTCCATTCCGCCACCACCATATTCTGGAGAAGCCATCATCCCTAAAAAACCCAGTTCCCCCATCCTTCTTACTTGTTCTTTAGGGAATTCTTGCTTGTTATCACGTTCGATTACGTCTGGTAATAGTTCTGTTTGAGCAAAATCACGAGCTGCCTCACGTATCATTAACTGCTCTTCGGATAATTTAAAGTCCATAATATTTTTGTATTTTACTATGCGTGCATAATACGAAATTTTCACTTCAAATGAAAATAAACCGAGATAATCACGATTTTATTGATAAATACCCAAATATAAGCTATAATATAATAGTTTTACTGTTTTTTTCTTTTTTAAGAAAGCCAATTTTTGAGATAGCCCAGAAGAGTTTTTTTAAAAAAATAAAAAACAGGTATAATTATTTTTTATACTTCAAAAAACAGCTTTATAATTCCTATATTTTTATTTTTATTTAAGCTTTTACCATGTTTAGTTTTTTATATTTGCGAAGTTACAAGAATGATTAATTCTGGTTTAGAAGTTATTTCCTGTGGAGCCAATGTTCCTTTTACATATAGTGAAATATTTTTTGGATCAATAATGGAATATACTGATGAGCGAGTAAG
>CAKMZM010000341.1 GCA_929200365.1 uncultured Flavobacteriaceae bacterium
GCCAAATATGGTGTAAGAAATATTCCTACAGTATTAGTTTTCCAAAATGGAGAAGTAGTAGGACGCCAGGTAGGGGTTTCGCCTAAGAATGTATACGCAGAAGCATTAGATTCTTTAATCTAAAGAATTAATAACACTATAAATAGGCTATTTAAAAAAGGATAGCCTATTTCTTTATGTGTTAAAAAATCCAAGTTCACATATAGTAAATTACAGGTTTTTTTGGCGAGCTCTCTGAGCTTTTAAAAAATGATTAAAAATTATTATCCAAAAAAGATGCCAGATTCGGGTCTTTTCTTCTTACTGTAGCTCTATCATAAGGCTGGCGATTTGTACCCGAAAAATACGCCTCTGCACTTGTTCCTAAATACTCTACTTTGTTACGCAAAACATATGGATTCCTAGGGTATATATTTCCTGATAAAGCTTGATTATAATTATTCGTAACTTCTCTATTACCATACCCTCCTGGTAAATGATAATCATGATAATAATGGGTAAGTTCATGAAAAACTACGTTGCTTACATTTCTTTTTACCCTTCTAAATGTACCATAATCATTAATGACTACTCTGTTCCCAGAATAATACAAGCCTCGATATCCAGTAGGAGCTAAATGAATTGAACCAACATCATCCATTTTACTTATTGTTGAACCCTTCAATCCAGAAGCAGAATATACCTGATCAATCTCCTGCTTAATAAGGTCAATTATATCATCTGGAGTATTATTGTCTATCTGAAGTCTAAAATTGCGATACGTTTCAATCTGAATCTTGTTGTTTTTAATCTTTGATTCTATTTCTTTATTAATAGAAGCTATAATATCAGGATCTGTTGTTTCCCAATATATAGATTGATTGTTTTCTTCTTTAACAGATTCGTTTGTGTTGTCTTTCTCACAACTTGTTATAAAAATTGTAGCAGTAAAAATTACTGCTAATAATTTGATTTTTTTCATAATTATTGGTTTTAAGATGATATGAACTTGGTTTTTTAATTTAAAAAATCTTTTATGCTATATATTTTAATTTTATTACTGTGTAATTAACGACAGAACTCATCTTAACTTTTATTGCTTATAACCTCCTACACAAATATCTTTTTTTGGTTAAATCAAAAAAGTCAAGATGAGTTCATAATTATTATCCGTATTTTTAACGATTAAATAATATACATTATTATTCTTTCAAAAAATATACGATCCTTTCGAACTACTGATACGATTATGAATATTCAAAATGAAATTAATAAAACTGGAGGATTCACTAATTTGGAATTACTTGCCAAACAAGTTGTAGAGGGTTTCATCTCGGGTATGCACAAAAGTCCTTTTCATGGTTTTTCTGCCGAGTTTGCAGAGCATAAAGTGTATAATAATGGAGAAAGTACTAAACATATTGATTGGAAACTTTTTGCCAAAACAGATAAACTATTTACCAAAAGATATGAAGAAGAAACAAACTTAAGATGTCATATTATTATTGATAATTCTTCTTCTATGCATTATCCACATGTAAAAGAACACCATTTAGGATCTTTAAATAAGATTAGCTTTTCGGTTTTGGCAACTGCATGTTTAATGAGCATTCTTAAAAAACAACGTGATGCCATTGGTCTGAGTATTTATAGTGATCAATATGACTATTATGCTCCCGAAAAAGGTAGCGAGAGACATCACCAAATGTTGCTCAATCAATTAAACCAAACCATATCTGGTACATCTGAAAGTAAAAACACAGATACTTTTAAGTTTTTACATCTAATTGCCGAGAAAATACATCGCAGATCATTAATTTTTTTATTTACCGATATGCTACAGGCAACATCTGATCCTGAAAAACTATTTGAAGCTCTAAGGCATCTTAAATACAATAAACATGAGATTGTTCTTTTTCATACATTCGATAGTGAAAAAGAATTACATTTTGACTTTAGTAATCGTCCTACTCGATTTGTTGACGTAGAAACAGGTGATCATATCAACCTATATGCCGATACTATAAAAGACAATTACCAAAAAGCAGTCTCTTCTTATTTTTATGATCTAAAAATGAAATGTGCTCAATATGGTATCAAGTATGTTGAAGCCGATACCACCAAAGATTTTAACAAAATACTAACCACTTATTTTATTGAAAGACAAAAATTTACATAAGTTAAATATTACAAAGGCAAAAAAAACAAAAAAAATAGTTGTAGGTAATAAAATGAGGTGTATATTTGCATCCGCAATAGGTTCTGGTCTGGTAGTTCAGTTGGTTAGAATACCTGCCTGTCACGCAGGGGGTCGCGGGTTCGAGTCCCGTCCAGACCGC
>CAKMZM010000342.1 GCA_929200365.1 uncultured Flavobacteriaceae bacterium
TATTATAGACTAGAGCCAATATAATACCTAATAGTGACATCCTGTCATATAGATCGTAATGGCATAATCATTGACCTAAAAGCAATAAATTATTATGAATAATAGTATAACAATCTAAGATAAAAATGAGTAAAATAATAGGAATAGACTTAGGGACAACCAACTCTTGTGTTTCTGTAATGGAAGGTAATGAGCCTGTAGTAATCCCTAATGCCGAAGGTAAAAGAACTACCCCTTCTGTAATAGCTTTTGTAGAAGGAGGAGAAATAAAAGTGGGGGATCCTGCAAAACGTCAAGCGGTTACAAATCCAACTAAGACTATCTCTTCGATTAAGAGATTTATGGGAAATAAATTCTCAGAATCTTCAAAAGAAGCTGAGAGAGCAGCCTATAAAGTGGTAAAAGGAGATAATGATACGCCTCGGGTTGATATTGATGGACGTTTATACACACCACAAGAATTATCTGCAATGACACTTCAAAAAATGAAGAAAACAGCAGAAGATTACCTTGGTCAAGATGTAACCAGTGCAGTAATTACTGTTCCCGCTTACTTTAATGATGCACAACGCCAAGCTACCAAAGAAGCTGGAGAAATTGCAGGTCTTAAAGTAGAACGAATTATTAATGAGCCTACAGCAGCAGCTTTGGCTTATGGACTTGATAAAAAAGGTACCGATCAAAAAATTGTTGTATTTGATTTTGGTGGAGGTACACATGATGTATCTATACTCGAATTAGGAGATGGCGTTTTTGAAGTGTTATCTACAGATGGAGATACACATTTGGGAGGAGATGATGTAGACCAAAAAATTATTGATTGGTTGGCAGAAGAATTTAAAGCTGATGAAAATATGGATCTTAGACAGGATCCTATGGCATTGCAACGTCTAAAAGAAGCAGCTGAAAAAGCTAAAATAGAATTATCATCTTCTGCACAAACAGAAATTAATCTACCTTATGTTACTGCTACGGCAAGTGGACCTAAGCACTTGGTTAGAACATTATCGAAAGCTAAATTTGATCAATTAATAGATGATTTGGTAAAACGAACTATAGAACCATGTCGTACTGCACTTAAAGCAGCAGGGTTGTCTACAAGTGATATCGATGAAATTATATTAGTAGGAGGATCTACTCGTATCCCTGCGGTACAAGAAGCAGTAGAGAAATTTTTTGGAAAATCACCAAGCAAAGGAGTAAACCCAGATGAGGTTGTTGCTGTTGGAGCTGCTATTCAAGGAGGAGTATTGACTGGAGATGTTAAAGACGTACTTTTATTAGATGTAACTCCACTCTCTCTTGGGATTGAAACAATGGGTAATGTAATGACTAAGCTTATTGAAGCGAATACTACAATTCCTACCAAGAAATCACAAGTGTTTTCTACAGCTGCAGATAATCAACCATCAGTAGAGATTCATGTATTGCAAGGAGAGCGCCCTATGGCAGCAGATAATAAAACAATTGGTCGTTTTCACTTAGATGGAATCCCACCTGCACAGAGAGGAACACCTCAGATTGAAGTTACTTTTGATATCGATGCTAATGGTATTATTAAAGTTTCTGCTACAGACAAAGCGACTAACAAATCTCAGGATATTCGTATCGAAGCTTCTTCTGGATTAACAGAAGAAGAAATCGAAAAAATGAAGAAAGAAGCTGAAGCAAATGCCGAAATGGATAAAATAGCAAAAGAAACTGCGGATAAGCTTAATGAAGCCGATGGAATGATTTTTCAGACAGAAAAACAACTTACAGAGTTTGGAGATAAATTGTCTGAAGATAAGAAAAAGCCAGTTGAAGAAGCTTTAGAAGAATTAAAAAAGGCATATGAATCTAAAGATCTGGCAGTCATTCAACCCGCTCTTGATAAAATCAATGAAGCATGGAAAGTGGCTAGTGAAGAGATGTACAAAGCTCAGGCAGAAGCACAACAGAACGGGCAACCAGGTCCTGATGCAGGCGCAGACCAATCTTCTGGGGATGGTTCTGAAGGAAGTGATGTAGAAGATGTTGATTTTGAAGAAGTAAAGTAAGAAAACAAACATATTTACTTATAAAAATGCGTAGTTGTAACTGCGCATTTTTTGTTTCACAAATATCAACCATCTATTCATCAAACATAATAAAATGTAAACTTTCTTATGGAATGCCATTTTTATAGCAGGATGGTATAATGATATAAAATTACTAATGTACAGTTAAAGAGACAAGACATAAGACTTTTCTAAGTACATGACAAAAAAATAGGATAAATATTTAAACAATTGATTATTAGAATATTATTAAATTGTTGTTTT
>CAKMZM010000343.1 GCA_929200365.1 uncultured Flavobacteriaceae bacterium
CTCGTACCTTTGCACCCTTAAAAATGAGGCGTTTATGACAGCTATAAAAAATATTGCGATAATTGCTCACGTAGATCACGGTAAGACTACGTTGGTAGATAAGATTATGTACCATTGTCAATTATTTCGTGAAAATGAAAACACAGGTGATTTAATTTTGGATAATAATGATCTGGAGCGTGAAAGAGGCATTACCATTACTTCAAAAAACGTTTCGGTTATATATAAAGGAACCAAAATTAATATCATAGATACTCCTGGTCACGCCGATTTTGGAGGAGAAGTAGAGCGCGTATTGAATATGGCAGACGGAGTATTACTTTTGGTAGATGCTTTTGAAGGACCTATGCCACAAACTCGTTTTGTACTGCAAAAAGCAATTGACCTTGGCCTAAAACCTTGTGTTGTGGTTAATAAAGTAGATAAAGAAAATTGTACGCCAGATGAGGTTCATGAAAAAGTATTTGACCTGATGTTCGAACTTGGTGCAGAAGAATGGCAACTCGATTTTCCTACAGTATATGGTTCTGCTAAGAATAATTGGATGAGCGAAGACTGGAAGAACGAAACAGATACTATAGAACCATTGCTTGATATGGTAATTGAGCATATTCCTTTTCCGAAAATCGAAGAAGGTACTCCTCAAATGTTGATTACATCATTAGACTTTTCATCTTTTACAGGACGTATAGCAATAGGGCGTTTACAAAGAGGAACCCTTACAGAGGGTATGCAAGTTTCTTTGGTAAAACGAGACGGAACGATAAAAAAATCTAAAATAAAAGAGCTTCACACTTTTGAAGGTCTCGGAAGAATGAAGGTAGAAAAAGTAGAAGCTGGCGATATTTGTGCACTGGTAGGGCTCGAAGGTTTTGAAATAGGAGATACTGTAGCAGATATAGAAAATCCCGAAGGATTAAAAACTATCGCTATCGATGAACCTACAATGAGTATGTTGTTTACCATTAACGACTCACCTTTTTTTGGGAAAGATGGGAAATTTGTAACATCTAGACATATAAAAGAACGATTAGCAAAAGAACTAGAAAAAAATCTTGCACTTAGAGTTAATGATACAGATAGTGCAGATAAGTTTTTGGTATTTGGGCGAGGTGTACTGCATTTATCAGTATTGATAGAAACCATGCGTCGTGAAGGATATGAATTGCAGATAGGGCAACCACAAGTAATCATTAAAGAAATAGATGGTACTAAATGTGAACCAATCGAAGAATTAACTATTGATTTACCAGAAACAGTATCAGGAAAAGCTGTAGAAATGGTAACTATGCGTAAAGGAGAAATGCTTAGTATGGAAGCCAAAGGAGATCGTATGGTGTGCGAATTTTTGATTCCATCCAGAGGAATTATTGGTCTACGTAATCAATTGTTAACAGCAACTGCAGGTGAAGCAATTATGGCGCATCGCTTTAAAGAATATCAACCACTTAAAGGCGATATTCCTGGGCGTATTAATGGTTCATTAGTTTCTATGGAAAAAGGTTCGGCAATACCATACTCTATTGATAAATTACAAGATAGAGGAAAATTCTTTGTAGATCCAGGAGAAGATATTTATGAAGGACAGGTGATTGGAGAAAATTCCAGAGGTGATGATATGACTGTTAATATCACCAAAACAAAGAAATTATCAAATGTACGTTCTTCGGGAGCAGATGATAAGGCTAAGATTGTACCTGCAATCAAGTTTTCATTAGAAGAAGCTTTAGAATATATCCAAAAAGATGAATATGTAGAGGTTACTCCTAACTTTTTAAGATTACGTAAAATCTACTTAACCGAAGTTGAACGTAAACGAAATAAAATCGTTTAAATTTTATTAAGGTATACACATATAAGAGTAAAAAACCGCGAGAAATTCTCGCGGTTTTTTTATTAAACTCATCTCGACTTTTTTTCCTAAAAAATGACTGAAATTTACCCGAATTTTGTTACTTTTTTATCTGCAGCTCTGCTATGAATTTCAAAAAGTGTCTCATCCAGTCAAATTTCTTCTCATTTTAGATTAAAAATAAAATCCCGAGTTAACTCGGGATTTACTGTCGATATTTTGGGGTATAAATGGGGCTAATTTTATATTTTGGGGTAAATTGTTGTATACAATGTATTATTTGTATAGCACAAATGTAAGAATAATTCCTGTGTGATAACTTGTAAAAAACAACAAAATATCGGTAAAACACAATTAATATCGATAAAACACATGTTGAAATATTGTTTTGATACGTTTTTTATTACTCTTTTGAAAGAGCAATATTTAAAATGTTATTTTTTTAATAGAA
>CAKMZM010000344.1 GCA_929200365.1 uncultured Flavobacteriaceae bacterium
AACAAGCCTGTAATCACATTTAAAATATAATCCTACTTTGTTATCTAAGGGCGTTTCCCTCTCGGGTCGGGTTTTTCATTACAATTCCTCGCCCATAGATGCTAATGGAAAGGAATTTCAAAGACCAGCCCATCTATAAAAACCGAAATGAAGCCATTGTAAAACTCATTACCGTAAGGGAGTAAGTTGTTATTCCCTTACTTTTTTAGAATATATTACAAGTTGACATTTAGGGTCAAAATGTCGTAGTTTAAAAACAGAGACTATCTTGGTGTAATCCATTTCTCCTTTGGATAGAGGTAAGATAGGTGATTCAAAAAGAGCGGCGGATTTTTCATCTATTGGAAATATGGCACGGTCGTGAATTAAAAATTTGCCTTCATGGGCTTCTTTTGAAAACCAAAAAACTTTTCCAGGGACTAATGTGCTATCAATAAATTCAATAAAGCCATCCATTCCCTTTTTTTGATATATGCTAGTTATTCTATCTGTAAATGCATAAAAATCAAATAAATCTACTATCTCAACAGTATCTAAATCTAAATCTATATAATTGGTGTGGGGTTCTTCGTTCATAGTTTTTGTGGTGTCAGTCTGTTTATTTTTACAGTTCGTAAAGCCAAAAAGAAGTATCATTAATATTAGCCAATTGTTTTTCATGTTTGTGGTTTAGTTTTGATTGTTGTTTGAGTTACCCCCATACTCTTTATATCTTAAGTTGGGTTCTAAAAATTAGTTTTTTGAGTTTTCTTAAAAAGACAAGAACCCTTTTGGTGTCTTTATAAGAAAAACTATGGTACAATAATATCAAAAAAATATTGTTTTACTTCCGTCTACCTATCCATTAGTAACTCACCTTACGCAAAAAATAGTCATTCTTTTTGATTTTTCACATTTATAATGTTGATATCTTTGATGACAGATAGCTATGAAAAACTTTGAAGATTTATATGCGGATTATTTGATTAGTTCAAGTTCTTATACGACAGCTACAGGTATGGCTTCTTTATTGTCTATAAAACACGACAAAATCACTTGAGAGTTATCTAAAGGGAATTATGACAGCAAATTTTTATGGAAAAGAGTCAAGTCTTACATTCAAGAGTTGACCCAATCAAAAGATACAGTTGTTTTAAGTTTTGATGATTCTATCCAAGAAAAGCGATATACCGATGAAAGCGAACTTAACTGTTGGCATTATGATCATGTATTTGGCAGATCCGTGAAAGGTGTTAACTTTTTGACTGCATTGGTAGAAGTCGGAGGGATGCGTTTACCTTGTTGTGTAGAATTTATCAAGAAAGACTTTTGGGTAACAGATGCTAAAACAGGTAAACAAAAGCGCAAAAGCAGTGTTACTAAAAATGAGTTGTTTAGACAAATGCTTCGAGAATGCCCTGGAAAGTTTAGGTTTGACTATATTTTGGCAGATAGTTGGTTCAGTTCTGTAGAAAATATGATTTGTTGCAAAGAAGAATTAAAGACAGATTTCATTATGGCATTAAAAAGCAATCGTAAAGTTGCTTTATCATTAGAAGACAAGAATAATAAGAAATACATAAGTATTGAAACATTACAGTCAGGACAGCAGACCGTGGAGGTTTGGTTCGAAGAATTAGATTTTCCGCTGTTGCTTACCAAGCAAGTTTTCAAAAACGAGAATGATACAGTCGGCGAGTTGTACTTGGCTTGTAGTGATTTAAACTTATCGTATGACAAGATAATTACAATCTACAAAAAACGGTGGGGCGTAGAGGAATTCCATAAATCCATAAAAAGTAATACAGGTTTTGCTAAATCACCAACAAAAACAGTGAGAACACAAATGAATCATTATATGTTATCTATTATAGTCTACACAAAACTTGAATGGCTCAAGCAAAGAACCGATAAAAATCATTTTGCTATGAAAACTCAGATATATTTAGCAGTACAGCAAGCTGCTTATAATGAATTACAAAAGTTATCAACATCTAGAGCAGCGTAATAACCGTTTTAACATATCATGATGCGTAAGGTGAGTAATTATATAGAAGTGTATAGTTGTATTGATACATATATGCATTGGTATAACTATCAAAGATTACATTCTACTTTGGACTATCTAACACCAGCAGAAATGGGACTAAAAATTAAAATAAATCAATTAAATAGGAAGTGTAAATCTTAAAATTAATAATTTAATATTCAGACAAGGTTATATTTACACTTCCTATTCAGACAAGGTTTAATTTACAATCTCACTTATTTCATACTACTCTAATCACAAAATAGTTTCTTTTTCCTCTTTGTAAAAG
>CAKMZM010000345.1 GCA_929200365.1 uncultured Flavobacteriaceae bacterium
AGAAGCTATAAAAGCAGGTCTACCTCTTTATATAACATAACATTATAAACCATTAAAACCATTAGTAAAAAAGAAAAACAGGAGCAATCATACGATCATCATCATAAAAACCTTTCTTTTATTCTGAAATAAGGCGAGTAATATGCTGTTCACAGATATCTATTGTATTATAAGAATTCATGCACTTTTGTATTTTCTGTATAGCTTCTAGATATTTATCAGTACCTAATATTCTTTCAGTAGCATTTTGTATTGCTACTACTCGTGGTTTTTCTGTTTTTAGATCAATACCGATTCCAGAATAATCTATTCGGGAACAGATTTCATTTTTACCTTCATTAACCCCTGCAGTGATCATTGGTACACTGTGTTTAATACTAAGTAAAGCACTGCCATACCCTCCATTCATAATAAAAATGTTTGTATGTGGCATTACAGCATCATAAGCTATAAAATCTTCGATATAAAAATGCTGCTGAGGATATCGCTTTTGTAAATCTTTGGTATCAGTATAACCCGTAGCTACCAGTACTACATAGTTTGAATTTTTAAAAGCCTCTAGGGAAGGAATAATAAGTTTGTCAAGATTTTTTTCAACAGTTCCCTGAGATACCAATATGACCTTTTTAGATGTATCTAAAATAGCACTCCAATCCTTTTTTGCCTTTTGATTGATGTTATTATTAGTCTGTACCTGTAATGCTCCAACATATTTTATGGTTTCGGGAAGGTTGTATCTTGGATAATCGATCTCAGGAATTCCGTTTTGTAAAAAAACATCTGATTGTAATGGGGCTATGTCAAAAATAGTTAGATTTTCTTCTTCAGGTAAATCCAATGAGCGTAACAATTGATTATATACTACTTTTGTTTCATTAAAAATAAGCTTATCGGCCATTAATTTTATAAAATTTTGCTTTCTTTTACCAAAAAATGTTGTAGCAGGTTTATGACCAATACCATATAATGGAAGATCGGGTGCAGAAAGTGCCAAAGGTATCACTCCTATACTAGCAATTGGAATATTAAGCTTTTTCTTAACAATAGATCCTGGAAAAGTGTTGTCACATACCAAAATATCAAATGGAAAAACTTCATGTATTTCTGCGATATCTTCATAGTAACCTTTCATTCTATTAATAAACAAATTAATAATATCAAACTTAATATGTGCAATTCCTTTTAGCATTTTTCGATCTGGATACACTTGATCGATCTCTTCTATTGTAAGTTCTTGTGCATTTCTGAATGGTAAATATGGTATCCCTATTCTATGTAATGTATTTTTATAAACTTTCCCTGTATACCATCTTACATCATATCCCTTTATTTTTAGATGAATAGCTAAAGCTGTCATAGGGTTAAAATGCCCATCTGCAGGTATACAAGCGAAAAGAATTTTTTTTTGGGGCATTCGTGTCATTAGGATATTTTTTTAGACAAACAAAATTATAATATATTAAAACTAAACCTAATTTTTGATAAAACATTACTTTTGAAACAAAAATATAAATGAACTCAAGAGAAGATCAACTTCAAGCTTTTGATAGATTGCTAACCATTATGGATGAGCTTCGGGAGCAATGTCCATGGGATAAAAAACAAACCTTTCAGTCTTTAAGACATTTAACTATAGAGGAGACTTATGAACTCGGTGATGCGATTCTGGATAATAATCTTGAAGAAGTAAAAAAAGAACTAGGGGATTTATTGTTACATATTATTTTTTATGCTAAAATTGGTAGTGAGACAAAAGCTTTTGATATTGCAGATGTTGCCAATGAGATTTGCGAAAAATTAATTTATAGGCATCCTCATATCTATGACGATGTTACTGTTACTGATGAGGAAGATGTAAAACGTAATTGGGAAAATTTAAAACTCAGAGAAGGAAAAAAAAGTGTTCTCGAAGGAGTCCCTCAATCTTTACCAGCAATGGTAAAGGCAAGTAGAATACAAGATAAAGTCGCTGGAGTGGGGTTTGACTGGGAAGAACCTTATCAGGTATTTGAAAAACTTAAAGAAGAGCTTGATGAATTACAACATGAAATAAACGTACAGGATCAAGAAAAAATAGAATCAGAATTTGGAGATGTACTTTTCTCTATGATTAATTATGCCCGTTTTCTTAAGGTAAATCCAGAAAACTCATTAGAACGTACGAATAAAAAATTTATAAAACGATTTCAGTATTTAGAATCAAAAGCAAAAGAAAATAATAAAACCCTTAGTGATATGACACTTGCTGAGATGGATATTTTTTGGGAAGAAGCCAAAAATAGATAGT
>CAKMZM010000346.1 GCA_929200365.1 uncultured Flavobacteriaceae bacterium
TACTTAGATATCCTTTATAAAAATTGGGATGACAATTCAGTCTTTTACAGGATTTGAATAATTTTAAGGCAGTAATCGTATATAAAGTATTAAAAATAAAGATTTTCATTATTTTCGCCCTATGAATACAAGCTTACATGTCACGTTAATACAAGCTCACCTAGCATGGGAAAATCCTGTGCAAAATCGTGCCGCTTTTACTCAAAAAATCAATTCGATACCTACAAAAACAGATGTAATCATTTTGCCAGAAATGTTTACTACTGGTTTTACAATGAATGTTGCCGAAATAGCAGAGACGATGAGTGGAGATACATTGCGATGGCTTGAGGAAATATCTAAAGAGAAAGATTGTGCAATTGCAGGGAGTTATGTTGTTGAAGAAGACGGTAACTTTTACAACCGTTTTGTTTTTATGCTTCCTAATGGCACTTATTACATATATGATAAACACCAGTTATTTACACTAGCCAAAGAACACGATGTGTTTACAGCAGGACAGAAGGAAGTTATTATTGAATATAAAGGTTGGAAAATTAAACCACTAATTTGTTATGATCTCAGGTTTCCAGTATGGGCGAGGAACACGTCGGGATATGATGTGCTATTGTATGTTGCCAGTTGGCCAAAACCTCGAATTAATGCCTGGGACGCATTACTAAAAGCCAGAGCTATCGAAAACATGTGCTATTGTATTGGGGTAAATCGTGTAGGTCTTGATGGTAAAGGGTATGAATATAATGGTCATTCTGGAATATATGATGTGTTAGGAAATTCGATTTTAGAAGAAAACGCTATCGAGAGAGAAGCTATTTTGTATGCAACATTAGACATTTCTCATGTCAAAAAAATAAGAAATAAATTACCTTTTCTTGACGATAAAGATAATTTTAAATTAATCTAATGTAAAGGTTTGCTTTATTTCCCAATTTGCTCTAACATCAATAGGTTCTGCAAAGTAATGGATTTCTTCGGGTTGTATTCCTTTTAAAAAATTACCACTATCCCATCTACCATTATTATTACTGTCAAAAACAATTCTAATATAATATTTGGAAGGATTAAGATAATCAAAAACCAAAATTTCCTGACGTTGCACAACTTTTTCTGAAATCACTTCTTCTTGTTCATTAGTGACTTGAACCAAAATCGGATAAGCTTCTACTTTTTGAAGTGTTAAGAAAATAGTTCCATAATCTGTTAATTTTCTTGTTCTGAAATCGATTTTTATAGTGTCATTAACGTTGCCCGTAAAATCTTTAATAGCATTTGGTAAAAATTGCAACGTGTAGGCATTACTCTCAGTTTTTTCAAAAGCTAGTTGTGCTTCATTTTTTGCAGTATTTAATTTGATAGAAAAAGGAACTTCAAGTGTATCCTTATCGGTTAAAGAGATTAATTGCTCATTAATACTATCTAGCGCAGTGTTTGCAGAAAAAATATAATCTTTATTAAGTGGAAGTATAGGTCCAACATCAGAAAATACTACAAGAGAATCTTTATACTGATCTTTAAATCTGGTAAGTATAGTATCTCGATATTTTTTAATATTGGTTACTTCAAATGCTAATGAATCGGCTTCAAAAAATGGTCTAAACCAATAGTGTAATGTGTCTTTGTCCTTATCAGGAAAGATTCGAGTTTCAAATGTATCGGGTACTTCACTTAGCAGCTTGACTTTCATACTATCTATTTTACCTTCATACGGAAAAATAAATTTGTTTTTTGAAACTTGTTTAGGGTTTAGCGCTTTAAAATCCAAGACTTCTTTAAATATGTTAAGGTTAAAAACTTTGGCAGTATCTTCAGGAAGTGATATAATCTCTTCATAAAACCCTATTTTATCCTGTTTAGGCTCATAAGTGTAGTTACTAGAAATATCTTTTAACGCAATGAGCTTAAATTTTCCTTCTTTCAGATTCTGTAAGCTAAAAGCTAAACTATCTAAGGTATTAGTGATATATCTGGGAACGGTTTTATATATTAGTGAATCAGAGTAGTTTTCATCAATTTCATACAGCGCTACGGTAATATAAGAATCTGCCTTTTTTTGAATAGCGTCACCAACGGTACCTTTTATACTTAATGAATCAAGGGAATCTCCTGTAGAAAAAACATATCTAAAAAAAGGATTAGGTTTTTCTTCGTTATTGTCTACTACACTTTCACCAAAATTAATACTGTAGGTTGTGTTTTCTAATAAGGTATCGAGAAATTTAATTTTTATGTATTTACTAGCCCCTCCCAAAGGAGTAATGGTTGGTTTAGGATCCATAGGAGGAGAAA
>CAKMZM010000347.1 GCA_929200365.1 uncultured Flavobacteriaceae bacterium
ATAAAAGTACTTTAACATTGGGTGTCGACAAATTTCCCTTTTCAAAGATATTGGTATCTTAACTTCCCAAAGCAAAACTAACTCCTTCCCGTTGGGATGTGATGTGTAAAGCGTAAAAGAAAGATATTGTTAACTTTTCGTGTTTCTATGAAAAAAGGGAAATTTGTCGTACACCCTTAACATTTATAAGTTTAAAATTTTACATTTATCATTTTTAGGTACGGGATCATGATACTGCCATGCTCTATGGTATGGGGATGGTAAACTAAACTGTAAAAAAATATCTAAAAATCACTTTAACATTTATCATTAAAAAAGAAAAAAACCGTTACCAATTAAAACGCATTAAAAAAATAATTAATTAATACATAAACAATGAGAGATATTCTCAGTAAAATAGACTCATTTAACATTGAAGAAAATAGCTGGAATGAACTGGATATACATATCACAGATTTAATGAATACCGAAAACTCAGAAAAAGGAATTGTTAACCTTTTTAAAATACTAGAAAGGTATCACGACCGAGACGATCACGTTTTATGGGAAATTGGTCATGCTACAGAAGATATGAAAGGCTTTGAATACGAGTTGGTCAATTCTTTAAAAAGACAACCCTCAGATATTGGGATTATGTTATTAAATATGATTTATAATACAGGTGCTAAAGAAATCGGTGGTGAAAATATGGATGCTCTTTTGGCACATTTAAAAAACCATCCAAAATCTTCGAGTTCTATGGTAAGTTATATTACAGAAGCTTTTGAGGAATGGTAGCAAAAACTAAACTCAATTTCTTTATTATCTAATGATAGAGAGTTTTTTTATGCGTATAATAATTGAAAATGATTTTTGATACTACAATACAAAAAATTATCAATCCTGATTTCAGGTGTGTAATAGAAGAGAGTAAAGAGTACCCCATTTATGGCGCAGTTTTTACTTATGATAGTGAGCATACCTATATAAAGGAATTAGGAGGGTTAAAACAATGTTTAGAATCAATCCTAGAAGAGGTTTTACAAAACCCTTCTAAATATACTTTTCCTGTTTCTGTTCAAATTTTCAATAAAAAAACAGGAAAATTAATATGGCATGGCAAAATGCTTAACAAGTAATAAATTACTTGTTAAGCATTATCAAAAACACAAAAAGTACTTTTTGTTATATTGTTTGCTATTTTAATAGCACTTACTATTACAAACGTAACAGAGGGATATAATAAAAAACATGTTTTACCAATAAGAGCCATAATATATGATAATGATAAGGTGTTATTATCTGGTAGCACAACGTACCAAAACCATAATGGTAAAAGAATACAGAAGTTATCATAATTTTTGAAAAAGCCTATACAATACAGCTTATTAGTACAATCCCTTATTATAAAGGTATAAAAAAAGCCCTGTTTAGGGGCTTATGATATAGTGTATCTAGTTCATCAATTTACTGCTGTCGAATTACTGATTCTATTATCAACTAATTGGTTATATTGCCCTGCCAGTATACTTATCTGTGCCAACAAGATATTATGCTTAGAAGTACTATTTAGGGTAGCATGGGCTTGTATATGTGCTATTAGATTTCTGTATGCTATAGTTGCCGTTTCTCTAAGCTTCGGGATATCTTTATTAGGATTGGCAGCTTGTTGTTCAACTCTTGCTAGGTATTGAGTAGTAAAGCTCCTGTTCACACTTTGCAAATGGGTTAGCCATTTCTCCAAATTAAGGATAGTTACGGCCTGGTTTAGCACTACTTTATTCTGCCAATCTGTAATAATACTATCTAGTACGGCAGTTTCTTCTTGATAACTCAACCGCTGTATATTTGTACCATGCTGATCGATATTTGCTAGCAATACGCTAGCAGCACTGGCAATAGTCTCTTGATAATGGTATTGATACCCGTTAATCACAGACCGCAAGCCCGATAGAGCATCATCTCTCTGGGTATCTAAAGTGATTAACTCTTGTGTAATATCACTTGCCTGACTTTGTTTAAAAACAGTATCAATAGCAGTAACCTGTGGTTGCAAAGCATTATACTGCGTAGTAAGATTCAAAGCAACAATATCCTGTTCATCTAATAATTGTAATACATCTTTTGTATACTGCAAAAACTCTCCATTACGATAACGGTTCAAATAAGGTACATTCATGATTTTAATAATTTATTAAATTAATTTTTTTGAGAACTTTGTTTGATAACAAACATTAAGATACTATTCTATATAATGTCTCGACAAGCAGAAATGTTACTAAAAAATT
>CAKMZM010000348.1 GCA_929200365.1 uncultured Flavobacteriaceae bacterium
TAATATTATCAACACATAGCAAGCAGAATTTCTGTTCTAACGATTTTTTTAATTCCTCAATAGATGTTGAGTTCTTAATCTTATATTTCATATTCTCAAGTAATTCCTTAAATCCGCAAGTATTTTTAAAACTTGAGTGTTTATAGACATTCAAGAAGTTTTTCCTTCATCCATTTGGGTGAAATCAAAATACAACTGTAAGCTTCATAACCCCAGTAAACACTATGGCTGTGAAATAAGCAAGAAAATAACTTGCGGATTTAAGGTATATAATAAACTAATCTTTAATAAAGTATTAGAATTAGCTATATATATTTTTAATCACCTTCAAAATCCGTATACTCTAAAAAAATAATGTAACTTTGCGTTTTTAAACGTATGAGTACTAAAACAACTACACAGAACGATCAAATTATCGTTAAAAATGTGTTTACCAGCTTCTTAGAAGAAAACGGGCATAGAAAAACACCTGAAAGATACGCTATACTTCAAGAGATTTATGACAGTGATGAACATTTTGATATAGAATCATTATATATCAAAATGAAAAATAAAAACTATAGAGTAAGCCGTGCTACCCTATACAACACAATAGAACTTTTGTTAGATTGTAAATTGGTAAGAAAACATCAATTTGGGCAAAATCAGGCTCAATACGAAAAATCATATTTTGATAGGCAACATGATCATCTAATTTTAACTGATACTGGGGATGTATTAGAATTTTGTGATCCTAGAATTCAATCTATAAAAAAAACAATCGAAGAAATTTTTGATGTAGATATTACAAATCATTCTTTGTATTTCTACGGAACGAAAAAAAAACCAACTAATTAAAGATAACTAATGGCGGTAAACTTATTACTTGGTCTTCAATGGGGAGACGAAGGGAAAGGAAAAATTGTAGACGTTCTTACAAAAGATTATAATATCATTGCAAGATTTCAAGGAGGACCTAATGCTGGTCACACTTTAGAATTTGATGGAATCAAACATGTATTACATACTATTCCTAGTGGGATTTTTCATGATAAAGCTATTAATTTGGTCGGAAATGGGGTTGTAATAGATCCTGTAATTTTCAAAAAAGAATTGGATAATCTTGATAAATTTAATTTAGATTACAAATCCAAATTATTGATTTCTAGAAAAGCTCATCTAATTCTTCCTACGCATAGGATTTTGGATGCAGCCTCTGAAGCTTCTAAAGGAAAAGCCAAAATAGGCTCTACTCTAAAAGGAATTGGCCCTACATATATGGACAAAACTGGTAGAAATGGTATTAGAGTTGGAGATTTAGAACTAAATGACTGGAAAGAACGTTACCGTGCTTTAGCCAATAAGCATGAAGCAATGATCGAGTTTTATGATTCAAAAATAGAATACAATCTGGAAGAACTAGAAAATGAATTTTTTGAAGCGATTAAAGTATTAAAAACACTAATTTTTATTGATAGTGAAGAATATCTTCACCAAGCTCAAAAAGAAGGAAAAACAATTCTGGCAGAAGGTGCACAAGGATCTCTATTGGATATAGATTTTGGTACATATCCTTTTGTAACTTCATCAAATACTACTGCAGCAGGTGCATGTACAGGTCTAGGTGTTGCTCCAAATAAAATCAAACATGTTTTTGGTATATTCAAAGCATACACTACTAGAGTTGGTAGTGGACCATTTCCTACCGAATTATTTGATGAAGATGGAGAAAGAATGGCAAAAGTTGGTCATGAATTTGGGGCTACTACTGGCAGACCTAGAAGGTGTGGCTGGCTAGATCTTGTCGCTTTAAAATATACAGTACAGATAAATGGAGTAACACAATTAATGATGATGAAAGGAGATGTACTAAGTGGATTTAATACCTTAAAAATATGTACAGCTTATAAATATCAAGGCAAAATAATCACTCATTTACCTTATAATATAGAACCTGAAAATGTGACTCCTGTTTATACCGAAATGAAAGGTTGGTCTGAGGATATTACTGGTATGACAGAAGCTTCTCAACTACCTAAAGAGTTGAATGAATATATCTCTTTTTTAGAAAAAGAATTAGGAACACCAATTACAATTGTTTCTGTAGGTCCAGATAGAACACAAACCATACGTAGGTGAAAAATATTGTTACAAAAAACAAGAGCACTTGTAAAAAACAAGTGCTCTTGTTTTTTTATAGGTAATTATTAATTTCCCAAATAAATAAAGGTATTAATTACCAGATAAGGTTGATAACGATCAAAAGATTGATTCGC
>CAKMZM010000349.1 GCA_929200365.1 uncultured Flavobacteriaceae bacterium
TTAATTCTGTTTTTACTACTTTTGAAGAAACTGTTGTACTTGATTTCATCTTAATATATTTTAAAGTTATATATCTAAAACGAAAACATAGTAGTAAAAAAGCTACACCGTAGGTGTTTAGTGCAACAAGGGATAACTAATCGCTGTGGTCATTGTGTACTTGCAAAGTTAAGTGCAAACCTACTCAACTACTCATAGCCGAGACATTACAAACAAGTTAAAAAAATGATGAACGTATTTTTATATCTACTTATAAGTACATTAACATTTGGACTCAATGTTAACAAAATGAACACTGAATCAAATGAACAAGAAAAGAATTGCTTGCTAGTAAAGCATTTTAATACTATTACAGATTATATTAAAGTCCAGGGCAAACAAATAAAACTTTCAAAAAGATTACTTTCTGACAAAGAATCTTTGTTACTTGAGATTTCGGTAAGTAATAGGTATCTTGAACTTGAAGAGTATCAAGGTTACAAACGGATTATTGTAATTGATAAAAGTGAAGATAATAAAATCTCTGCTTATTTTGTATCAAACAAAAATAATGAAATCCTAATTTCGGCTTATTATTCAAGATTTGATATTGAAGAGGATATAAAAACTAGAACTGAAGACTGGTGCAATGTTATTTCTGAGTTCACCGGAAAACAATGATCCCGTTTATAACAATGTACAAACGGCATTAAAAATGTGTTAAAACGCAGTTTAGCCAAATGATTGAAGGAAATTTAACTCTAATGAAAAAATTAAGTGCGGAAAAAAGGAATTGGTTATGTGACAAAAAGATGGTGGATTATTGCTAAATTATTGAGACTGATTCCAAATAGAGTTTATAAGAAAATGTAAAAAAGCCAGTGGCTAACAACTAAGTGTTTGTATGGTGCGTAGCGCCAATATATGAACACGGTGTTGACTACCCTGGTTGCTATGCCTTTTCGTTTTGTCTGTTATGGGTTTTGCGTTGGATGTGCTTTAAATGCTGGTCTTTGTTTGATACTGTTTCGTTTGAAAAACTCTATCGGTAAGCCAGCCGTATGAGGGAAAACTTCACATAAGTTTTGATGACGAGGGTACTGATAGCTCTATATTTGTATCTTTAACCAGATATTTAATAAGGATTATTAAGCTCTATTCTGCCCACACATTTGAAAAATACTGTAAATGAAAGAAAATTACTCAATATTCAGAAAGTTCTCTAATTTAGAGCAAGCTACGGAATTAAAAGAATTGTTATCAAAAAACGGAATTGAATCTGAACTTGCAGATAATGTTCCTACTGTAGATGTAACGTTTTCTGGAAGCACATTACAAAATCAAATAGAAGTAAGAATAAAACAAATCCATTTTAAAAAAGCAGAACAGATATTAGAAAAAGATGCTGAGAATCTAATTAATGAAATTGATCGAAACTATTATCTATTTGAGTTTACAAATGAAGAATTATACGAAATCTTACTCAAATCTGATGAATGGAGTACTTTTGATTATACGCTTGCTCAAAAAATACTGGTTGAAAAAGGAAAATCAATTGATAAAGACTTATTGAACTCGTTAAAAAATGAGCGTTTAAAGGATTTGGCTAAACCCGAAGAAAATCAAAAACCTTGGATAATTGCGGGATATGTATTTGCTCTTTTAGGTGGTTTTTTAGGGTTAATTATTGGTTATTTCTTATGGACATCTAAAAAGACATTACCAAATGGGCAAAAGGTTTATTCCTATTCAGCTAAAGATAGAAGACAAGGAAAATATATTTTTTATATAGGATTAATTATTATGCCAATTGCAATGTTATTAAGAGTTGTTGGATAGTTTCAAACTAAAAAAAACGTGTGACAAGCTATATAATTCATTGCTACCCTATCGGGATAGCTACATCATCATTGTCATTTGTTGATTGTAATTGTTCTAAGGTTTCTGACAGATATGTCCTGTGTCGTAAAAAACCACAAAACCACACACTCTTTACTTCTTCAAAAGAATAACTGCATACATTTTTTGTATTGCTTATCTTCATCAACCAATTGGTATCGTTTTCATAAAAGTCATAGCCAGAAAAAAATTTAAAAGAAGCGTTCCTATATTGTAACCAATCAATCACATCTTCATAGCTTTTATTATCTTCATAATAGTTCCTGCATATTAAGATCATAGGTCGACCAGGTTTAGTTCTTTTAGGATATTAGTTATAGGCAACCTCTAAAAACTAAAATTCGAAAAAAAGGGTTCTATTTATTTTAT
>CAKMZM010000350.1 GCA_929200365.1 uncultured Flavobacteriaceae bacterium
TAGTCACAGGCTTTGGCTACTTTAACGGCTGCTTCTCCCATTTCAGAACGTAATTCTGAAGAAAGTACAGTAGAAGGAGCTTCTTCTATTACTTTTTGATGTCGCCGTTGTACACTACATTCTCTTTCGAATAGATGTACTACATTGCCATGACTATCTGCCATTACCTGTATTTCGATATGTCGTGGTGAGGCAACATATTTTTCGATAAACACAGAACCATCTCCAAATGCCGAGGTAGCTTCGCTAATGGCACGATTCATTTGTGATTCGAGATCTTTTTCTTCTTCTACCACTCGCATTCCTTTTCCGCCACCACCAGCAGAAGCTTTAATTAAAACAGGAAAGCCTATTTCGTTTGCAATCTTTTTTGCTTTAGCAACATCTGTAATAGCTTCGTCTATACCAGGTACCATAGGAATATCATAGGTCTTAACAGCATCTTTGGCTGCTAATTTACTTCCCATAATCTTTATGGCTTTAGGTTTTGGACCGATAAAAATGATGTTGTTTTTCTCTACTTGTTCTGCAAAGTCTGCATTTTCACTTAAGAATCCATATCCAGGATGTATAGCATCTACATGAAGTTGTTTAGCGACTTCAATGATTTTAGACCCTAATAAGTAGGATTGATTAGAAGGAGCTTCACCAATACAGGCAGCTTCATCTGCGAATTTTACATGTGGTGCGTTTCTATCTATGGTAGAATATATTGCTACGGTTTTGATTCCCATTTTTCGGGCTGTCATCATCACCCGAATTGCAATCTCACCTCTGTTTGCTACTAGTATTTTTTTCATAGTAAACTATATTAAAACACATTGTTCTGTTTAATGTTTATTAAAAACTAAACGAATTCAATTAATAATTGTCCTTTATCTACAGCATCACCTGTAGTGGCTGTAATGGATTTGATAACACCATCTCTGGGAGATAGAATCAGGTTTTCCATTTTCATGGCCTCCAAAATAAGTAAAGGATCATCTTCTTTTACTTTCTGACCTACTGCAACCTGAACATCAAGAAGCAGCCCAGGCATTGGGGCTTTAATTACATTTACCCGTTTTGAAGAACCTATAGAGAATCCCATTTCTTTAATCTTTATGTCTAATTCATTTGCAATAATGACCTGATAATTGTTATTATTAACTTTCACAGTGTACTTTTTAGTATTAAAATCTGGCTGTACAATTTCTGTATGAAAAGATTTGTTGTTTTGAAGAATGTGATGGGTCGATTTTGAATCACTTACAATATCTATTCTTGAAATGTCTTCTTCTGTAAATTCAAAATCAAAAATAGTATTTACACTAACTTTATATGTACTACTCATAAATACGAATATTTTGTACTTGCAATATAAAAATAGATATTAAGAAGAGCCAGATAATAATTAGAAGTTTATTCTTTCAGTTTTTATCAATTTCCATAATAATTAGACTTGATATAAGCTTAGAGCATATTTATATATTCGATATAGAAATTCTGAAAAAAAAGACCATGATATACCGCCTCTATATTATAATCAAACACAATACAATTATTTTAATTTACTGTATTGTTTTAAAAAATGAACGCCTCCTAAGTAAGAAGAGGGGTTTTAAGCAATTCCTTTCATGGTAAGCAATGTTGTCACCCAAACAATAACAGAAGAGAAAAATATACCTACACTATTAGCTATAAAAGCTTTTCGTTTTTTTACCTTAAATAAATAGGTTGCAATACTACCAGCATACACTCCTGTACCAGGAACTGGAATCATAACAAACAAAAGGAGTCCCCAAAATTCATGTTTTTGAATTTTGCTACCTGATCCTGATTTTGATCTTCGTGCTACGTATATCGCTGCTTTTTTATAAAATTTCCATCTTAACAAATAGATATTCATCTTTTCTAAAAAAAACATCATTAAAGGAAATACCAATACATTAGATAAAAAACACAAAACAAATACCAAGTAGATATTTAATCCACTAAGCATACCATAAGGAATCCCAACCTTAGCTTCTCCAAAAGGTGAAATACTCCATAAAATCGCTATAACAATATCTTGAATCACAAAAAAAAAATTATAATTTACAAAGGTAATGTTCTAAATCATTTGTCCTATAGTTTTAAACCTTAAAAAAGCTCTAAATTAGTTTTATTACTCTAATTTTAACAGTAAACTCATCTTAAGTACTACTTTTGCCTGCAAGATTTATATTTTGAACCCTAATTTTGCTACTTTTTGTCAAC
>CAKMZM010000351.1 GCA_929200365.1 uncultured Flavobacteriaceae bacterium
GGGAAATTTGTATTTGAGCATGAAGCGTTCAGATCAGGTGATTTCGACACACATTTTGTAAAGAAATATTTCACTCCAAACACAATACAATTAGCAATGAAAGAAGAAGCTAAAATTGCTGCGGTAATTGCTATGAAACAATACATCGAAGATCAAAAAATAGTACGTATACCAATACGCTAAATAGTATGGATTCAAAAATAAAAATAGTACAAGATAAAATTGCTCAGGCAAAATTGGGTGGTGGTGAACAACGCATAGAAAAACAACATCAAAAGAAAAAATTAACTGCCCGAGAGCGTGTAACGTATTTGCTTGATGAAGGTTCTTTTGAAGAAATAGGTATTCTGGTAACACACCGTACCACTGATTTTGGGATGGATAAAGAGATCTATTATGGTGATGGTGTAGTTACAGGGTATGGTACTGTAAACGGGCGATTAATCTATATTTTTGCACAGGATTTTACCGTTTTTGGCGGTGCTTTATCTGAAACTCATGCCGAGAAAATCTGTAAAGTTATGGATATGGCCGTAAAAATGGGTGCACCAATTATAGGGCTGAATGATTCTGGTGGCGCACGTATTCAGGAAGGGGTTAGATCACTAGGAGGATATGCCGATATTTTTTATAAAAATGTACAAGCCTCTGGGGTGATCCCTCAGATCTCTGCCATTATGGGACCTTGTGCTGGTGGAGCTGTATATTCTCCTGCAATGACAGATTTTACTATGATGGTAGAAGATACCAGTTATATGTTTGTTACTGGGCCTAATGTAGTAAAAACAGTAACCAACGAAGAAGTTACCTCTGAAGAATTAGGAGGTGCCAGTACCCATGCTACAAAATCAGGAGTAGCACATATTACTTCTGCTAATGATATAGAGTGCCTCGAAGATCTAAAAAAATTACTAAGTTACCTACCACAAAGTAATAAAGAGCAACCTAAAAAAATAGCATACACCTTAACCGATGAGGTACGAAATAACCTCTCTTCTATTGTTCCTGATACCCCTAACAAGCCCTATGACATGCATGAGGTAATCGGTGAGATTATAGACACAGATTCTTTCTATGAAATTCATAAAAGCTATGCCGAAAATATCATTGTGGGGTTTGCCCGTCTGGGCGGAAGAAGTATTGGGATTGTAGCTAATCAACCTCAGTTCTTAGCTGGGGTTTTAGATGTGAATAGCTCTAAGAAAGCTGCACGATTCACACGGTTCTGTGATTGCTTTAACATCCCTTTATTAGTATTGGTAGATGTACCTGGGTTCTTACCAGGAACTGATCAGGAATGGAACGGTATTATTGTACACGGAGCCAAATTACTATACGCTTTAAGCGAAGCTACTGTACCCAAAGTAACAGTAATTACGCGTAAAGCTTATGGTGGTGCTTATGATGTAATGAATTCTAAACATATTGGCGCAGATCTTAATTTTGCATGGCCTTCTGCCGAAATTGCAGTGATGGGTGCCAAAGGTGCCAGTGAAATCATTTTTAGAAAAGAGATCAAAGCAGCAGATAATCCAACTGCTAAGCTTGCCGAAAAGGAAACAGAGTATGCAGAGAAATTTGCTAATCCATACCAAGCTGCGCAACGCGGATTCGTAGATGAGGTCATCTTACCAAAAAATACCCGTAGAAAATTAATAAAAGGATTTAGTATGCTCGAAAATAAAATAGTTAAACGTCCTGATCGAAAACACGGTAATATTCCTTTGTAGATACTTATACAAACATTTCACAGCTTTGTTAAACCTGTGAAGTGTAATGAAAAGTTCAACATTGAACTATTGTTTCTATCAGGGAATGGGAGAAAACCTCCTCGTCTTTTGACGAAGACTTTAGTGCTGTTATAATTTTAGATTTTCAAGAACTATAAAGTTATTGATACCAGTTCTTATGTTTCTAGAAGATGATGGGTATAAATATGTATATCAGTACAAGGATCATTTAGGAAATATCCGATTGTCTTATAAAAATACTTCAATTGAAATGCTTCCGTTATTTTTGATGAAACCTCTGAATATTTTTCCGTTTTGTTAGGCTTGTATTTGTGTAATCTTATTTAAGGAGAAGATTTTTTAAAAGTAAAAATATTGTTAAAATATAATGTATCAATAAAAATATTTGGTTTTACTACGGAGTATATATGTATGGTTTTTAAATCATTAAAAAAATAAAATCCAGGCTGCTTGTTAATTTTTTTTTAAATAGT
>CAKMZM010000352.1 GCA_929200365.1 uncultured Flavobacteriaceae bacterium
TATAGTAAATACGATATTGAGCAATCTATTTTTTATTTTAGTAAAATGGAGTGTGAAATAACAAAAGCTACCGATCAAGATCTATCGTTGATGCAACATTTGTTTTATCAAACGGTTGTCACTTATGGTGCTTTGGTATTTACAAAAACCGAAATAAAAACGTATTCTCGATTAGCTATAAATAAAAGATATTGGCAAAATAAATTCAACAAAGATTTTGTTTATAATGCTAAGTTAAATGGTGAAATTGTAGGCTCTATTTCTATGAGTGTAAACGGGAATATTGAATATGTCTTTGTTCACATGAATTATCATGGGAGAGGTATTGCTAGTAAATTATATAGTATTATTGAAGAAGTGGCAAGAAAAGAAAATATAACTATATTAACTACGCCAATAAATCTGCTAACCCGTTCCTTTTTTCAGAAAAACGGTTTCAAAATTATAAAAAACACTTCAAAAGTTGTTGGTGGTAATGAGGTTGTGAGCTATAGTGGGGTAAAATATCTTTAAAAATAGATTTACCCTCATTTATACGATGTATGACCTTAGATGCTTAATTGTAATTTGAAGTTGTAGAAACATAAAATGAAACTTTTTTGTACGTTATTTTTAATGTCCAATCGAGAAAAGTGAATCATCCTTAATACTATACCTATACTTACATACCACATAAAATAATAAAATGGAAGAAAACTGGCATAAAGAAATCAAAAGACTTGAAGGTTTGATAAAAGAGAGGGAAACAAGCAGGTTTCGTGCGACCACTACCTTGATACAAGATATTGTGAAATCTTATAAAGAGGATAAGAAGGTTCCTATGTCTAGTGTTAAAGGGTTTATATTTTCATTATTGTTTCCAAGAGCAACTATTATCATAGCTTCTATATTAGGTACTATTTTTGTTATCATTCAGACCATTATACTGATTCATCAAAATGATATAATGGAAAGACAGAACACATTAATGGCCTTTGAACAGACTTCATCTATTAGAGAAATCCTGTTTCAGGCTCCATATAATCATAGTGGCGAACTTATGCATGATTATGCGGGAAAACTAGGCGCAATTATGTTTTGGTCGTCTCCAAACAATAGTAGGGTGCAGCAGCTTATCAAATTTGGAGAAGAGGCTCCAGAGATTGTGGTAGAGGCCGTGCAGCCGTTACTCTATGATAAAAGTGTTAGCGTGTCGTTTGCAGCATTACTTATATTAAAAGAACTGAACGACGAATCAGAAATTAGAAATTTAGACCTCTCCAATGTCAATTTTAGCAAAGGAAGGTTAGAAAATGCAAATTTAGAAGGATTAAATTTTTCATCCTGTAATATGTCACTTGTTGAATTCAGAAATTGTAAATTCAATAATTGCAATTTTAGTAAAGTAAATCTAAATAGAACTAAACTGTATTCAAGTGAAATAGCAAAAGCAAGTTTTGAACTCACAAACCTGACTTTTTGTGAACTGTCATATACCAAAGGTTATAAAGATATAGTTACCATGGCAGGCGCTAATATAACCATATTGAGTGTGACAAAACCAGAGTATGTAGAAATAGCGAACGCTTTGGGAGCAGTGTCTATGGAACATGATGAGTGGCAGAAATTTAAAGAAGATCTGAAAAAGATGATTCCAAAGAATCGAGATTTTCTGCAATCTGAAATCTTTCAAGAGTATTTGAAAAACAGAAAAGGGATGGATTATCAATCTTGGGTTGAATGGAAGAATGGATGGTAATCACGAGTGGTTTTGCTCTGAAAAGTTTGAGTGTTTTATAATAATCTAGGAAATAAAGAAGAAGATTTTCTTGTAATTGGTTTATAGTTAGCGTTTATTTTTTTGTTTACAGTGTTTGTAATAGTATAAATTAAGTAAAAATTTGTTTTTGGGTAAAGTGAAATCATACGAGATGATTTTTATTTTCTTATAGAAAACCATCGTCTTTGACAGGGGTCATGTTTTAAAGGTTTTGCTATTTTTTAGGTTTGCTATCTAAAACTTTTCAAGACGTATCCAATTTAAAACAAAAACTATATTGAGGTAATTATTTTTGGTCAAGAGAATTAACGTTATGATCCTTTGGTCTAATCTGAAAATCAAACCCTCTGTTTTTGGCGGAGGTTTTTTACTGTTTTACCTCGATTCAGTAATTCTGTAATTCCATCCTTTATTTATACACTTCAAATTCTTAAATTTGTATTGATCTATCG
>CAKMZM010000353.1 GCA_929200365.1 uncultured Flavobacteriaceae bacterium
CAGTTGGATTTTGATCAAAAGTTTTTTAATAAAAATAGGTTAGAGGTTGATTATAGTGATCGTGCCCCTTGGATGAAGTTTGCAGAAAAAGAATACGATACGTACAAGGGGGTTTATGAAAAAGATTCTCCATTAAAAGAAAGAGTATCTGACTATCTCAATACAACTAATAGTAAAGGTAGTAATTATAAAACACCATGGTGTGGGGCATTTATTAATTGGTGTTTTAAACAGACTAAAGATTTTAAAGATACAAACACTGGATTAAATGCCTTAGCCTTTGATTGGGGCACTAAAGAGGTAGCCAAAAAATCAAAACATAATCCTGATGGATGGGTTGATGGAGAACAATGTGAAGCATTTATAGGCGCAGTCATTGTTTTAAAATACTCACATACAGCTTTTATAGTTGGTAAAAACACAAAAAAACAGAGATATGTCTATTTAGGAGGCAACCAAGGGAACTCAAAAAAATCTGGATATCAACAGATAAGGTATGGAACGGTTAAAATAGGTTCAGAATTGTCTATAATGAAGCCTAAAGGGTATTCATTAACTCCTCACGAAAAACAACTTCCCGAATTAAATGTATTAGAAGACGGGTCATTTAAAACAACAAGGTAATTATGAGAATAAAAAAAATGTTTGTTATTGTACTTTTTCTGGCATGCCTTTCTTGTAGAGAAAATGGTAATAAGCCAGAAGTAATGAAGAAGACAAGTAGTATATCGACTAGTCAAAATAAATTGACAAAAAATCTGAATGAAATCTGTTTAAAGAATAAAGACACAATTTTGTTAAAGGATTTTTTTATAAAAATAAGAAAGATATGTAACTCAGATTCCACAAAAATTAAAAATTATTTAACTAAAAACGTAAAAAGTAATTATCAATTAAATTTTTGCTCATTACTTGATGATGCATATTCCAATAAAGAAGAAGAAGTGAGTTATAAAATATTAGAAGACTCAGAAGACTGTAAAGGTATCGTAGAAATCTACTCTGTAAATTTCTATAAAGATGAGGATGGAGAAGAATATAGAAATGAATATTCAACTTACTTCTATATTATTAAAAGGGATAATGATTTGTTTATTGACAAAATAGGAGGGGCAGGCTAAAAGTATAGCTATGGTTACAAGTAACTTGTGAAGGAGACCAACTAGATTTTGATAAAAAGTTTTATAAAGCTTCCCATCAATTAACTCTAAAAAGTAACAAAGAACTGGATATACAAAAGGGTATTGACTGGTTGGAAAGTATAGCGATTGACCAAAATTTGGCTCACGAAAAATCGAATTATAAAGTTTTGTATAATCAACAATTGGGAAAATTAAGGACGGATGATACTGATGAAGCATTAGAATATTTAGATTGTTCTGAGTTAGTATGTAGGTTTTTACAGTGTATCGGTTGGAGCGAAAAGGTTAAAAACCTTAATACCTCTGGTTTATATGATTACGCAGAAGCGCATCCAAAATGGTTAAAAAAACACGATTCAAAAGAATATAAACCAAAAGTTGGAGACGTTTTTTTATGGAAAAATAATGCTGGTTCTAATGGTCATACAGGTGTGGTTATAGATTACGATGCTACAAAAGATATAGTTACCACAATTGAAGCGCTCAGATCAAATGAAACTCCTTATGGATCAAACAAAAAAATTTATTTTCAAGGCACAACCAAAATAAAATGGAGCAGAACATCACGTCACCTTTTAAGTCACCGGACAAAAACTGATAAATATACAGCAAAACCTTGTCGATTTTATACCCCTAAAATTCATTTTTTAACTGAAAAAAAATAATATCCGAATGAAATATTTTATAGAGATTACCATTTCCCTAGTCCTATTTCTTTCCTGTAACACAAATGGAACAAAAAGTTCGAATTCAAATTTAGTTGCAAACTTACAAGAAGAATATTCTAAAATTGATTTCTTAAATATTAAAGAATGTTGTGGCTATTATGTTTATGATAAAGGAAGTAAATACCCTCAATACACTCATAGCAATAAAAATGGGATTATAGACATGTTTTTTATTGGTAAGTCAAAACAAACCGTAAATAGATGGCAATCAGAAACAGATTTTGATACGGATGGACGTTACAACGAAAACAACTTGAAAAATGAATTGACAAATAATATTGAGGATTATAAAGTTATAACTCTATTTTTTC
>CAKMZM010000354.1 GCA_929200365.1 uncultured Flavobacteriaceae bacterium
AAAAATTTTGTAAATGAGGAAAGGTGAAAAAATTAGATTAGAGCATGTTTAAACACAATGTAAACTGAAAATCAATAGTTTGAGGTTCTGAGTAAGCTTCAAATCATGAACATATCGGGATATTCGAATGATTTGAAACAACCTCATGGTTTTCAAAATAATGGTTTTCAGGAAGCAAGGAGTTTAAACATGCTCTTAGTAACTTCTAAATAAAATATCTATTTATCTTCGTTCTGGTTTCTAAAAAGTGAGCGGTTTAATTTTTTTGATATAGATAATAAAGTATGAGTGCAAAAAAAGTTTTTTAGCAATTTGAAAAAGTTTAAATCACTTCTATAGATACATTTTAGTTACTTTTGACTTTGTAATACAATACGAATGAAGAAAATCATAGCCTTTGCAGGTTCTAATAGTAGTACATCGATTAATCATAAACTTGTAAAGTTTGTAGTTTCAGAAATTAAAGGACATGATATAAGAACAATTAATCTGGTAGATTATACTATGCCCATATATAGTGAAGATGTAGAAAAAAATAGTGGCTTTCCAGGAATGGCTATGGGGTTAAAACAACAAATCTCTGAGGTAGATGCTTTGATTATTGCAGTAAATGAGCATAATGGTAGCTGGAGTGCTTTTTTTAAAAATATAGTGGATTGGTTGTCCAGACTGGATCGTAATTTTTTGGAAGGAAAAAAGATTTTATTGATGAGTACTTCTCCTGGAAAAAGAGGGGGAGTAAGTTCATTAGAATTTGCTAAGAGTGTTTTCCCCCGATTTGGTGCCGAAATAGTAGAGAGTTTTAGCTTTCCTTCTTTTTATGATAATTTTTCTATCGAATCAAATAAGGTAACCAATGAAACACTTTTATTGGGATTAACCGAAGTTCTCAGTACTTTTGCACATCAAATTTAATGAGCTGGTGCGAAGTGTTCGACAATATACTGTAAAAGATCTTTCAGAATTTAAAATCAAATTATTACACTGGGGGCAGCAATTTGAAGAGGCTATTTGGCTGGATTCGAATAATTATACCCAGCAATATTCTAGTTATGATGCCGTATTAGCAGTAGATGCTTTTACTACGATCAAAACAGATTATTATGGTGGTTTTGATAAACTGAAAGCATATCAGCAATCAACTACAGACTGGATTTTTGGATATCTTTCTTATGATCTTAAAAACGATACAGAAGATTTAATATCTGAAAATAATGATGAGTTACATTTCCCGGATCTATACTTTTTTCAGCCTAAAAAACTTTTTCTACTCAAAGGAGATATTCTTGAAATGCATTATTTGAGAATGGTAGATGATGAAATAGAGGAAGATTTTAAGATAATCTCTGAAAGTTCATTATCCAAAAAAGATACTACAGAACAACCTTGTGGTAAGGCAAAAATAAGTTTGCGTATCACAAAAGATGAATATAAAGAGAAGGTAAATGAAATGCTTGCTCATATACATCGGGGAGATATCTATGAAGCAAATTTTTGCCAGGAGTTTTTTGCAAAAAACAGTTGTATTAACCCTTTGCAGACATATCACCACTTAAACGATATTTCGAAACCTCCTTTTGCTACATTTTTTAGAATGAATGACCATTATTTGTTATCGGCTTCGCCCGAGCGATATTTGCGAAAAGAAGGACAAAAAATAATATCTCAACCCATAAAAGGAACAGCAAAAAGGTCACAAGATGTTGATGAAGATAAAAGATTAATATCTGATCTCTATCATGATCCCAAAGAACGATCAGAAAATGTAATGATTGTAGATCTGGTACGAAATGATTTATCACGAACTGCAACCAAAGGGTCGGTTATTGTAGAGGAATTGTGTAAGGTGTATTCGTTTAAACAAGTACATCAAATGATATCTACAGTAACATCTGTGATTGAAGATACTACTTCTCCTGTTGATGCTATCAAAACTACTTTTCCAATGGGAAGTATGACCGGAGCACCCAAGATTTCTGCAATGCAAATCATAGAAAACCTTGAAAAATCTAAAAGAGGTTTATATAGTGGAGCCATAGGGTATTTTACACCCGATGGGGATTTTGACTTTAATGTAGTGATTAGAAGTATCCTCTATAACGAGGAGCGACAATATATATCCTATACCGTTGGTGGAGCTATAACAGCAAAGTCAGATCCCGATAAAGA
>CAKMZM010000355.1 GCA_929200365.1 uncultured Flavobacteriaceae bacterium
GTATGAAAAAAGATAAAGTCAAAGCTCAAAATGATAAATTTGATGATAAGAATAAAAGGCAAAGCACTTACTGCGCAAAAACCGTAACAATTGTATAGAACTACCGTTAATACTGTGTTTTATAAACAAGTATGCTAATAATTTGTGATGTTTTTAATTTTAATGTTGTATATTTATCGTCCCAAAATTTATTTTATATGAAAAAAATCTACTTACTATTTATATCTATAAGTCTTGTTTGCTTTTCTTTTATTTCTGGAACTCAAGCACAGACTCATTTGGTCGAAAAACAAGGCTCAAAGAGTATAAAAATCGAAGGATTGCGTTTGTTCCCTAATCCAGCACCCGCTGGAAGTGTATTACATATTACTTCTACTAAAAACCTAACTAAGACAGTTTCTATTTTTACAGCTTTAGGAGAAAAAGTACTTTTTAAAGTTTTGATTGGAAGAGACTTAGATATTACACATCTAAACCCTGGTGTATATGTGATTAAAGTTACTGAAGGTAAATTGAATGCTACTAAGAAACTTATTATCAAATAAGTTTTTGGACTAAAATTGTTTTTTATTAGCTATTCTTTAATTATCTTATAAAAAATACTGCTATGAAAAGTAGTCTTTTTTATACCTTTGTTCAACAAAATCTGTTGAATAAGCCTTATGCATGTTGATACTATTTTTTCTATTCAAAACGATACGGATTTTGAGAGATCAGCACTGCGCATCTTTAACTATCAATATGCCAACAATATAACATATCAGAGATTTTGTAACCTTTTAGGAATTGCGAAAACTTCTGTAAAATGTATTAATGACATCCCATATTTACCCATTCAATTTTTTAAACAAGAGAGAATTGTAAGCACTAGAGCTTCAATACATAAAATTTTTACCAGTAGTGGTACAACAGGTAATGTAACCAGTAAACATTATGTTAGTGATCTTACAGTATATGAAAGAAGTTTCAGAAAAGGATTTCAACATTTCTACGGAAATATCTCTGATTATATAATATTAGCACTATTACCTTCTTATTTAGAAAGGGATGGATCTTCTCTGGTGTACATGGTAGAAAAATTAATTAATGATAGTAATCATCCCCAAAGTGGGTTTTATTTACATGACATTAAGAAACTGGCAGAAACTCTTCGACAACTTATTGCACAAGGTAAAAAAATATTACTCCTAGGCGTTTCATTCGCTTTATTGGATCTCGTCGAAAGTTATGATGTGCAGCTAAACGATACATCTATAATTATGGAAACTGGCGGTATGAAGGGTCGAAGAAAAGAAATGATTCGTGAAGAACTACATAAGCTTCTCAAAAATGGTTTTGGAGTTTCTCAAATTCATAGTGAATATGGGATGACAGAATTGCTATCACAAGCCTATTCTATAAATGATGGGCTTTTTTACTGCCCTCCCTGGATGAAAATTTCTATCAGAAACCCAGAAGACGCCTTATCTCAATTGGGGGTTAATAAAACAGGAGGGATAAATATTATAGACCTAGCTAATATAAATTCATGTTCCTTTATTGCTACTCAAGATTTAGGTAAAATTTATACTAACGGGAGTTTTGAAATTATAGGTAGATTTGATCATAGTGATATTAGAGGCTGTAACTTAATGACACTATAAATATGGTAGTTAAAAAGAACTAGTATGTGCTATTGTCATTTCTGTACTCATCTTGTTTATTTCTTTTAGAGAAGATACTATGGCTTCTTCCATGTAGTCACTGCTATATTATTATCGATTACCTTAATTGCAAAAGATATGATTAGTGCCCTTATACAATATCCAGAAGCTACTAATTTCTTACTGTAATAGTTTAAATATCTTATAATTATATTAAAGATGTAAATGATTAGAGTTTTTTACGACTCAATAGGTAAGAGTATAATAAACTGATTTATGAAACACTATATAACTATACTGTTTTTTGTCTTTATAACAACAGTATATGCTCAACAAGTAGATTATAATACGAATAAAAATTATATAGCAAAAGGATATGATGTAACAGAATATTTTAGTAACAATGCAGTTAAAGGGGATAGTAAATTTATAGTAACTCATGATAAAGTAAACTACAAATTCATAAATCAGGAAAACTTAGAGAAATTTAAAAATGATCCTAA
>CAKMZM010000356.1 GCA_929200365.1 uncultured Flavobacteriaceae bacterium
CTTTAGAGAGAAGGGACTAATTTATGCAAAAAAACAACGAATGGTTGGGAATTAAATTGATTTTATACTTAGATCAACTCAATTCTTAAATTAAAGCATTAGTATGAAGACAACTACAAAAGACATAGATTTAAAAATAAGTATCGGAATAAGTCTTTTCGGAATATTGATTACTTGTTATTTATGGACTTATGTAACTGAAGGAAATCATTGGAGATTATTTGCAACAAAAACTGAATTTTTTTTAAAAAAATATGGTTCTTTAATGCGAGTACTTTTTTCAGGTATTTTGTTATTTCCAGTACTATTCAAAAGGGATAAAAAGAGGCTAGTAACTGCTTTAATATCAATTCCTGTTTTTACTTTTTTATCCTATTCCCTAATTATATTTTTAGATTAAAACAATCAAAATGCCTGAATGCTTAGGTATTTTGGTTCGCATTTGAGGGATTTTTTAATAGACTAATAGAAAAGTAGTATTGAAATAAAGCTCGATAGAAAAACTCAAGATGAGTTTCTATATAAAAACGGGAATATCGTAACAAAAATGGTGATATAACAAATTAAATGAATCAAGGATAATACCACTGAACTACAATAGGTATTCTCTAAGTTTTTGGTTAATTAATTAAGAAACTAACCAAGCACCTAACTCCATTGTGTCTCCATTATGAAATCTAATATTATACCCTTCGGGGTTGGTTTCACTTTTTTGAATGTAAGAATATTTTTCCAGAAATTCTGCCCCATTATAATCTGCATAATCCTCTCGTATAGGAAAGATAGCAATATGATCTTTGGGCTTTTGTGTACTGGCATATCGTAATTCCCACTTACAACGTTTTGAATTAATGGCGTTTTCTGTTGCAAGGAAAATAAACTTTTTATTTTCCTTTATTTTTTCTTCTGTTTCCTGTCGTATCTGTTTTTCAGTTACCTCACTTGGATTTTCTGGAGTGCTTTCATCTAATAACAGATAATCAGCATAAATAAGTACACCAAACCCTTTTAAAAAATTAATTGCACTATCGAGTTCTTCAAGCTCGTCGTGTTTATAAGAAAAAAACAAAGAAGTTTTAAGGAATTTTGTTTCTTCCTTAAAGAGCTGCAGACTTTCAGTAATAGATTTACTATATATTCTCGCTGCATTTCTAAACTGTAATAGCCCGTACTTAGGTAATATATTCATGAGTTCTTTAACATGATCGTGTGTGAATATCTTAACGTACTAATCCTAGGTTTTGTTGTTGTAAATATTGAAGTGGTTTAAACTTTTTTCAATTCGCTATAAAAATGTCTTTTTTTACTTCGTAGCGCTGCTATGAAGTGCAATCCCGAGTGTTCGGGACAATTGATCAAAAAAATGCTATTTTTCGCCAGAATCAAAAAAAATTAAATCACTTCATTGTTAAATCCCCATTATAGTATAGTCCTGTATATGCTAACACATTTTACATAATTTAGGAACTACATCACAGTATAATAAGATCGATATAAAATAGGTGCTTTTTTTATTCAAAATTCTGTTTTATTTTGGTTATACTTTGTAACTAAAAAAGCATTAGTACAAAAAATCAAGACGAACTTTTATTTATCATAGCATAAATAGCTACACTAACATATTTTCCATCTTTGATTTCGCAATCAACCATAGTCCCTTCGTATTCAAAATCTAATTTTGCTAATCCATTTTTGCAGTTCGTATTCTCAACATCTACAAATCCTTCAATTCTATGTAACCCAAGATTTTCATATCCAAATTTACAAATGAGCGGCATTACTTCTTTCATGATTCCTTTTCCCCAATGCTCAGGAAGAAGCCAGAACCCGATTTCTGCTTTTTTGTTTTCTTTTTCTATAGCATTAAGTCCTCCTGCCCCATAGAATGTATTACCATCTTTTGAACAGATAGCCCACCATATTCCAGTTTCATTTTTCTCTAATTCTGCAAACCATGTCATTTGTTCTTTGGAAGCTTCAATACTAGTATAACTAACACCGTAGTATTTGACTACATCAGGATTTGAAAGACCGAGATATACATTCTCTAAATCATCACTTTTAAATTGTCTTAGTAATAGTCGTTTTGTTTTTAGTACGGGGAATGTAATAGCCATTATTTTAGTATAATATT
>CAKMZM010000357.1 GCA_929200365.1 uncultured Flavobacteriaceae bacterium
TTTAGAAAGATACATCTGTAAAAGCACAAGTTTTATACTAAAAGAATTAGTTATACAACTATGAATGAACTATTTTTGAATCCTTAAAAATAAGCGATTTTAAATCATGAACATTTTAGTACTTGGGTCAGGAGGAAGAGAACATACATTTGCTTACAAAATAGCACAAAGTGATTTATGCGATTCATTATTTGTGGCTCCCGGAAATGCAGGGACAGCGACAATCGCAACAAATGTACCTATTGCTGTAACCGATTTTCATACAATTAAAGAATTAGTAATTGAAAAGAATATCAAAATGGTCGTGGTAGGTCCAGAGGATCCTTTAGTAAAGGGGATAAGCGATTTTTTCAAGAATGATTCAGAGTTAAAGGATATTGTGGTCATAGGACCATCTAAGGAAGGGGCACAGCTTGAAGGAAGTAAAGAGTATGCAAAAGAATTTTTATTCAGACATAATATACCTACTGCAGCATATCAAAGTTTTACTACTGAAACTATAGAAGAGGGTAAAAAGTTTCTGGAAACCCTCACTTCACCTTATGTGCTTAAGGCAGATGGTTTAGCTGCAGGAAAGGGTGTATTAATCCTTCAAGATATAGATGAGGCTAAAGCTGAACTTGAAAATATGTTAACCAACAAAAAATTTGGTGCAGCGAGCGAAAAAGTAGTGATCGAAGAATTTCTTGATGGTATAGAGCTTAGTGTTTTTGTACTTACTGATGGCAAAAATTATCTAACCTTACCGACTGCCAAAGATTACAAGCGTATTGGAGAAGGGGATACAGGATTAAACACAGGTGGTATGGGGGCAATTTCACCAGTTCCTTTTGCAGATCATACGCTTATGACCAAAATAGAAGAACGTATAATTAAACCTACTGTAGAAGGCTTGGCAAAAGAAAATATAGATTACAAAGGCTTTATTTTTATCGGACTTATTAAAGTAGGCGATGATCCAAAAGTGATTGAGTATAATGTACGTATGGGTGATCCGGAAACCGAGGTCGTTCTGCCAAGAGTAAAAACAGATTTAGTACAATTATTTCAACATGTTGGTAATCAATCTCTTAGTAAGATTAATCTCGAATTAGATCAACGAAGTGCTGCTACTATAGTAACTGTTTCTGGTGGATATCCAGAGACATATGAAAAAGGAAAAGAAATCACAGGTATAGATACCATTATAGACTCTATTGTTTTTCATGCTGGGACATCTCTGGAGAACGGCAAAGTAGTTACTAGCGGTGGGAGAGTACTAGCTATTACTTCATTTGATGAAGATTTTAGAAAGGCGCTTAAAATATCCTATCAAAACATAGAAAAACTTAATTTTGATAAGATGTATTATAGAAAAGACCTTGGATTCGATCTATAACCTATCTCCTTAAGGCAATTAGAAAAGCGTTTAATTTATGTAGTAAATTAAACGCTTTTCTATATTTTCTATAAATATCAAGAATTATGTCTTGATCATACCAAGTTTTAGTTCAAAAAGGAATGTGCCGTTGGATCCCTATTTTCCTCATTATTGTCATTAAATTTCTTTAACTCTTTCATCCAATAAAAAAAAGCTACAAAGCCTACTAGCATAAGTATCCAGTTGATAATATTTGCACTTGTCCAATTTTCTAACTCTAATGCTCTTAATGCATCAAAAGGAATAAATAATATATCTACAAAAAAGGATGCTATAGCTTCAAAAAAATCTTTCATAACGTGTTGTATATTTTCTTAGTAAAAAGTTAAAAGAAGTAAACTTAAAAACTTTTTATAAATTAGTTCAATAATATCAAAAGACAATAGTATAGTATTGTCTGATGCAAAAATATAAAAAATAGTAGTGTTATCAAGCTTTTTTAGTAAATCAAAACCCATTAATTATATTGTTGTAGCATTATATATGGGCATACTTTTTGGCATTGCCCATTATAGAAAGGGTTTTAAGGTCGAAAGCAGCCATATTTTGCTAACAGTAACTAGTATATTTTTATATATTTTACCAATGTTGGCGCTTAATTTTGTAGCCCAAAAAAACGAGCTTACTAACAAAGGTACGTTTACAGTACTTTTATATGCTTTTCTTACTGCAATATTGCCTAATTCACTAACAAGTTTTCCTATTTTGTT
>CAKMZM010000358.1 GCA_929200365.1 uncultured Flavobacteriaceae bacterium
GATAATAAAGTAAAAATTGTAGATGAACAGACGGGTCGTATTATGGACGGACGTCGATACAGTGATGGACTGCACCAAGCTATTGAAGCAAAAGAAAATGTGAAGATTGAAGATGCAACCCAGACTTTTGCTACTGTGACACTTCAGAACTATTTCCGTATGTACGGTAAATTGTCTGGTATGACTGGTACAGCAGTAACAGAGGCAGGAGAGCTTTGGGAAATCTATAAACTGGATGTAGTAGAAATACCAACCAACCGACCTATTGCAAGACATGACAGAGAAGATTTGGTGTACAAAACCAAGCGCGAAAAATATAATGCCGTAATAGAACAAGTTACAGAGTTATCCCGTGCAGGAAGACCTGTATTAATAGGTACTACCTCTGTAGAAATCTCAGAATTATTAGGACGAATGCTTACGATTCGTAAAGTACCGCATAATGTATTGAATGCGAAGCTTCATAAAAAAGAAGCCGATATTGTTGCCGAAGCTGGTAATGCAGGTGTAGTAACTATTGCTACCAATATGGCTGGTCGTGGTACAGATATTAAATTATCTGATGAAGTAAAAGCAGCAGGCGGACTTGCAATTGTTGGTACAGAGCGTCATGACTCTCGACGTGTAGACAGACAGTTACGTGGTCGTGCTGGTCGACAAGGAGATCCAGGTAGTTCTCAGTTCTATGTATCTCTAGAAGATAACCTGATGCGTTTATTTGGTTCTGAACGTATTGCCAAAATGATGGATCGAATGGGATTAAAAGAGGGAGAAGTAATCCAACATTCTATGATCTCTAAATCTATCGAAAGAGCTCAGAAAAAAGTAGAGGAAAATAACTTTGGTGTTCGTAAACGATTATTAGAATACGATGATGTGATGAATGCACAACGTGAAGTTGTATATAAACGTCGCTATCATGCACTGTTTGGAGAACGTTTGCGTGTTGATATCGCCAATATGATCTATGATACTGTAGAAGTAATCACAGAAGGAAATAAAGCTGCTCAGGACTTCAAAAATTTCGAATTCGAATTGATTCGATACTTCTCTATGAGTAGTCCGATTTCTGCCGAAGAATTTGAGAAAATGGAATCTTTGAAAATTGCAGGAGAAGTTTATAAGGTTGCTTATGAGCATTACCAAGATAAAATGAAACGTAATGCAGATGCTGCATTTCCTGTAATCAAACAAGTATATGAAGATCCTTCTAGCAAATATGAACGAATTTTAGTACCTTTTACAGATGGGGTAAAAAGTATAAATGTGGCTACCGATTTGCAAAAAGCATATGAGTCTGAAGGAAAGCAATTGATTACTGATTTTGAGAAAAATATTACACTTGCCATTATTGATGATGCATGGAAAACACATCTTCGTAAAATGGATGAGTTAAAGCAAAGTGTACAGTTAGCTGTTCATGAGCAAAAAGACCCTTTATTAATCTACAAATTTGAAGCTTTTGAGTTATTCAAAGCTATGATCGAAGAGGTAAATAAAGATGTGATTTCATTCTTATTTAAAGGCGAATTACCTACAGGTAACACTCAGGACATTTCTGAAGCTCGCCAAATACAAAGAAAAGAAAAATTAAAAACTTCTAAAGAAGAAATCCCGAATATGGATGAGCGCGCTGCACAAAGCAGAGCCGCAGGACAAACCCAAAGACCCCAGGTTACAGAAACCATTGTGCGAGAACAGCCCAAAATAGGACGTAATGACAGAGTCACTATTAAACATGTAATGAGTGGAGAAAACAAAACCGTAAAATACAAACAAGCAATCCCACTGATCGAAAAAGGAGAATGGGTACTTGTTAATGAATAAAATATCCCAACTATAAAAATTAAAACCTGAAGAATAATAGTTTCAGGTTTTTTTTATACCCCCTACTTCTAATACCTCGCTGGTTTAAACCCTAAAATTCTGCACTAGAACTTTGTTATGAGATTTGAAAACATGATATTCTTCTGGCTATAGCATAGCATCTATGACTAAACTGAAAATTCTAACTAACGATCAAATTTACTATAAAATTCCTATCATGAAAATTTGACTCGCTAACTTTAGTACATGACAAAAATTAACTGTAAATAGTAATACGCCTAATAATTTTATGG
>CAKMZM010000359.1 GCA_929200365.1 uncultured Flavobacteriaceae bacterium
ACTCATCCTTAAATTTGTGATACCCTAAGAGTATTTACCATTCCTTTTGTAGTGATAGGCATTGCTGCAAGATTAATCAACATATCTCCTTGCTCTACAAACCCACGTTTTAGTGCAATTTTGTTAATATCTTCAACAGTTTCGTCGGTACTTACAAACTTATCATAATAAAAAGCTTTTACACCCCATAAAAGGCTAAGCTGTGATAAAATTCTATGATTACTGGTAAAAACCAGAATATGTGCATCTGGTCTCCAAGCAGAAATTTGAAATGCCGTATAGCCACTATTAGTAAGAGTACATATTGCTTTGGCATCAATATCATTAGCCATGTGAGCAGCATGATAACAAATAGATTTAGTAATAAACCTGTTGGTTCTGATATGAGGAGGGTTTTGAGGGACTGTTATTAAATCAGAATTTTCTACACTTTTAATAATGTTAGACATAGTTTCGATCACCTGTACAGGATATTTCCCTACAGAAGTTTCTCCAGATAACATAACAGCATCGGCTCCATCCATTACAGAATTGGCAACATCATTTACCTCAGCACGTGTTGGTGTAAGGCTATTGATCATCGTTTCCATCATTTGTGTAGCAATAATAACAGGTATTCTGGCAGTTTTAGCTTTTAGTACTAAATTTTTCTGAATTAAAGGTACTTCCTGAGCAGGAATTTCTACTCCAAGATCTCCTCTTGCCACCATCAATCCATCACAATAGGCTATAATCTTATCTATATTTTCTACTCCTTCGGGCTTCTCTATTTTGGCAATAATCGGAATTTTGTGTTCACTATGTTCTTTTATAAGGTCTTGTAATTCTATTAAATCCTGAGCATTACGCACAAAAGATAACGCCATCCAATCCACTCCTTGTTCACATGCAAAAATCGCATCTTTTACATCTTTTTCTGTCAATGCTGGTAGAGAAATACTAGTATTAGGTAGGTTCACTCCTTTTTTGGATTTTAAGGGACCTCCTTGTATTACCTTGGTCTTAACCGTATTTTTTTTGTTAGAAGAGATTACTTCAAAAATTAACTTACCATCATCTAATAATATTCTCTCGCCTGCTTTTACATCTTTTGGAAAACTTTCATAATTCATGTAGACCTCTTTAGAGGTACCTTCAAAAGGTTTGCCAGTTACAAAATTGATCGTATCACCATCATTAGCAATAATATCTCTTTTCATAACACCTACACGCAATTTAGGACCTTGTAAATCTCCAAGTATAGATGCATTATAACCATATTCTTTACTTAGTTTTCGTATAATTTTTATGCGCTCTTTGACATCATTATAATCAGCATGAGAGAAATTTATCCTGAAAACATTTACACCTGCTTCCAACATTTTTTTTAATATCTCTTCACTACTTGTTGCGGGTCCAAGAGTAGCGACTATTTTAGTTCTTTTACGTTTTGGCATTATTCGAATATTAAGTTGTTTTTTGATTTAAGTGTAGTATATTCTATAGGATATGCTGTTATAATTTGTGAAATGGAAAGCATGTCAATCAATAAAGATTTACTTGAAAAATTTGATGCTTCAGTCACAATTTTTAGAAAATAATCTACATTTTTTAATTCTGGAATTAAATATTTTGTGGTATATGCATTTTCTATAGTAGTAAATAACCCTTCAGAAATCTGAGTTTTTGATTTTATTTGGGATTGAAATTTATTTCCGATAAGACTATATGTACTATATTGAAAATGATCATCATACTGATATAACGGAAAATTTGCAGTGAGATCATTATGCTCAAAATTGATATCCTCTTTTTTTCTATACAGCTTTAAATTCAGATTTTTATTCAATAAAAAAGCTAACCGATATGAAGCTAATGAACAATGAATGGCAATGAGTTCATAATCATCATCGGCAAAGGCATCTAATACTAACCGCTGAACAGCCACTTTGATTTTTTTGTTTCCGATTTAGCGCGAAATATACAAATAAATTCACCTAACAAGTTTAATTAAAGATAAAGTTATTTTACGAAAACGATTGAGTTAGCATTTTTTAACAATAAAAAATTATAGTTTTTCTAGTATGCGTGTATTTTGATTAGTTTGACAAGAAAATATCTAATATTATGTTAG
>CAKMZM010000360.1 GCA_929200365.1 uncultured Flavobacteriaceae bacterium
ATATATTTAGATACCCCAAAATCTATGCTAAACATGAAAATTGTCAAAATTAAGAAGCATTACATATGTTTACTATGTATAAGTTTTCTTTATTCTGTTGTATACACTCAACAATATGAAGAAATGTCTTTTACAGAATTAGAAAACGAAATTATCCATACCGAAGACTATTTAAATTCAACAATAAGAAGAGCCAATGGTATAATGATTATTGAAACGATAATTGATATTTCCGAAAAATTTAATCCTAAACAAGAATATTACTTAAAAGGATACTCTTATAATTTACTGGGGAAAATTCATTTTTCGACTAAAGATTATAAAGAAGCACTTAGAAATTATAAAATTGCAGAATTATTTATAAAAGAACTTGAAGGGTTTCCAGAATTATCCATAGATATAAATAATAACATTGCTCTAGTGTACATAAATGGATTTAATAAGCCAAAAAAAGCTCTTAAAAGGATAAAGCATATCTATGAAAAATCTGATAATTTAAATGAAAAATCGCAACATATTTTGGCGTTAAACCTAGCTAATATTTATATAAAAACAAAGAATTACGATAAAGCATATCATCTATTAGAAAAATGCAAAAAATATTTTATTAATCAACATCAACAGCCTTCAAAATTAGCTACCACATATACTAGCTATGGTGAATATTATTATCGTAAGAAAAAATATAGTACCGCTATAAAATATTATGAGTTAGCAGCTATCATTGCAGAAAAAAACCAATTGTTTAGACAAGCAATGACCATTTACAAAAAATATGAAGACTTATTGGTTAAAATTGGTAAAGAAGATAAGGCATATCTAATTCTAAAAAAATACACAAAGCATCATCAAACTGCACTCGAAATAGAAAAATTAGAAGCCGAACAATACAAAAAACAGCTAATTGTAAGTGAAGAAAAAAACACTATAGAAACTCAAAAAGCACAACAATCAAAGACCATATCTATTTTTACAGTCTCTTTACTACTACTATGTTTAATACTCTTTTGCTTCTTTATTTATAATCATAGAAAAACAAAAATCCTCGGAAAATCCCTTGCTTTACGAAATAAGCAACTTAAAATTTCTAAAGAAAAATCTGATCATCTGGCTGCCGTAAAAACAAAATTTATATCCACTGTTAGTCATGAGCTCAGAACTCCGTTATATGGAGTGGTAGGGTTATCATCAATCTTAATGGAGCGAATTAAAGACAAAGAAAATCATAAGTTTATAAAACTAATGAAGTTTTCGGCAGATCATTTACTTAACCTTATTAATGACGTACTTCAGGTTTCTAAAATGGAATCTTATGAAATACGTCTTGACAAATCTACTTATGATATTAAAAATCTAGCTGATGATATTAAAAACTCTTTCGAATATCAAGCAGATAAGAACGGAAATACTTTGCATCTTAATTTTGATCCCAATATTCCTAATTTGCTTATTGGAGATTCTGTGAGGTTATCTCAGGTCTTTATTAATCTTATCAGTAATGCCAATAAATTTACCAAAAACGGAAATATTTGGTTAAATTTTGTAAACCCAGTTATTACTGATAATACGGTCGAAATAACTTTTGAAATAAAGGATGACGGAAGAGGAATTCCTTTAGACAAGCAAGAAATAATTTTTGATAAATTTTCCCAGGCCAATTCTAAAGATCATACTACAGGTACTGGTCTCGGATTACATATAGTTAAGAACTTGGTTGATCTGCATGGTGGAGATATCAAAATAAAAAGTGCTCCAGGGCAAGGTTCTACATTTTATTTTACTATCTCTTTTGAAATTGATACCGTAAGTGAAATAGGTAATACAACAAATAACACCAAAAATTGTATTTCATTACTAAACACCAAAGAGTATAACATTTTAATTGTTGAGGACAATAAAATAAATCAAATAGTCACCCAAAACATCCTTAAAACAAAGGGATACTATTCTGAAATTGCTGATGATGGATTGATAGCTATCGAAATGGTAAAAGATAAAAAATATGATCTTATATTAATGGATCTAAACATGCCAAATATGGGTGGGATGGAATCTACTAAAATAATTAGAGAATTTAATCCTGACATACCTATTATAGCTCTAAC
>CAKMZM010000361.1 GCA_929200365.1 uncultured Flavobacteriaceae bacterium
GGAACGGGCAGAGACATTTGCCATTTTTATCGGGTTGTAAGCCTAATTCTTGAGCGATATGCACGATATCTACACTGTTTTTTAATTGGGTCAGGGTCATTGTTGATAAATATTTAAATATGTACTATCAGACACAAATCTATACAATTATAAAGATCATCGCAAATACTATTCTACATAAAAACACATCATATTACCGTATATTTGTTAATAACTGTATTTTAATACGCTTTTAACCCTTATCATGACTAAGATTGGAGAGAGAATAATATTGTTGAGAAAAAACAAAGGATGGTCACAAACAGAACTTGCTCAAAAGACTGGAGCATCTAGAGAAGCCATTGGTAAATATGAAAGAAGTGAAGCAACCCCTTCTATTGATACAGCAAAAAAAATAGCTGATATTCTAGAAGTAAGTCTTGATTATTTAGTAGAAGAAAATGGATTTCCTGTCTTTGATAAAAAAACCGTGAATCGATTACAAAAAATACAAAAGCTTAATGAAGTTGAAAAAAGTCATGTGTATGCTATGCTTGATGCTTTTCTACTTAAATCTAGCATACAAAAAGATATGGCTTCTTAACATAAAAAAAGTCACAACATTTCTAAACGTTGTGACTTTCTTTACTTTATAATGTACGCTAAGTCAGGAGACTTTGCGCAGCTGGGTACTTACTATGTTACCATCAGCTTTATTCAATTAACGACTAAGTTTTTATATGTTTTTTTATCAATATTTATAGTGATTTCCCAATAACAACTTCCACCATCATCAACTGCTATATACTGGTTTTTCCAATCTATTTCACTCCAAGTTTTTGATTCACTTTTAGATGAAGGAGGAGTTTTCATTATCTCACACAAGGCATTTACAGTAATTATTCTATCTCCTTTGTCATTTACATAGGGGATATACTGCTTATAATATGAATTAAAACTTCCCTTAATTGGTTTTTTCAAAAAATTAAATTCATTATTCATTATTGCTTCATCGATTATTTCTCGTAAAATCATGATTTCATTCTCTGAGGGTTTCCATTTTTGGTATCCATAATTTTCAAAAAGCCATTTATTATGTTCAGAATTTAATAAGACAACTTCATTTTTAGAAAAAATTTGATTTTGTTCTATTTTTTCTCCCTTATCTTGATTTAGCTTTTTGCATGAAAAGATAAAGCATAGAGCAAATAAAAATAGATATAATTCTCTTCTCATTTTTAGTTAATTATTTGGTTTATATTTTTTCAATTGCCTGCTGTAATCTCCTGCTTGCGTTTTATTGATTTTTTTATAGTATTGATAAGTCTTATTTTTATTGATAGAGTTGGAATTTACACCATTTGTAATCACTTGATCTCCTTTATGATTTTTTCGAGTTACTTGATTACCTGTTATCTCCCCATTAGCCCTAGATGTTTTCTGTTCAGATCCAGTAATTACACGTTTTTCTTCCAATGTGCCATATTGTTCATCTGGAGTATTTCTAAGTCTTTTACTTTCTTCTGGATTGGTCGATTTAAATAAAGCATGATCAGCTTCATGTTCTAAGACTGAGGCAGGAGATCTCACAACGCCTTGATCAGTTTCAGTACCAGCTTCAGGATTCCAATATATATTATTATAAACGGTTTTTGATTCGGTATCACTCTCCACTACATTTACTTTTATTTCTGAATTTTCAGCAATAGCCTGTAAATTTTCTCCACCTCCATTTGAACAATTGCTACAAGCTGCTTCCAATACAGCATTTACAAATTCATTATCAGGAGCTTGATCTCCATTATTACCAGTATATGTAAATGATTGTTGATCTCCATTTTTATCCTTAAACCATATGACAAGATCTTCAGGAGCCATCCCATCAGGATCCGTAAATCTTAGAGGATTATTAAATGCATAATTATAAGGTGAGTGTCTTCGCATCTGTTCGGCAAGTGGGTCAAGGTTCATCCATCTACCCAATGCAGGATCGTAGTTACGTGCAGTAATATCTATCCAACCAAGACCTAGTTCATCTTGTTCTTCTTTCCCACCAAAACCATAGTTATGTTTTCGACCATTTATAGCGAAGTTGTACCCTTCATGTTGCAACCCAAA
>CAKMZM010000362.1 GCA_929200365.1 uncultured Flavobacteriaceae bacterium
CTTTTTTGAATGCTATTTTTCTAAAGAAATTAGATAAATGTATGTCTTTTAAATTTCCGATTGCATTTGTAGCTTGTCTTAGGACTGTTTTGATACGATTACTTCCTTTTGGAGTTCGATGGCTAAGTGTTTTACCTCCGGATATTTTGTTATTAGGAGCTAATCTCACCCAAGAAGTAAAATGTTTAGCCGTAGGGAATTTAGAAAAACCTTCTGTTCAATTTTACTAATTATAGTAAGTACCGTTGCGTGGCTTACTCCTTCTATTTCCATCCATTAGGCCTATGCCTGCAAATTAACAGTTAAGGTTGCCATAAAATATATCGAAACCTATGACTTAGATCAACACTACTGGATAACTGGCAAGTTAGAAACTTCAGGTTTTGGTTAATATCTTGGTTTTGGGAAAAGCTTTAGTATAGACAATAATATGTAAAAACTGTCGTTTTGTAGCTCTAACAAATTTTTAATTTATGGCAAATACCAACTTAATTTCAACTTCGTTTACAGAGCAGGAAGTAGACAAGATCAATGAGGCAATTACTACTATAGAGCAGATTATTAATGATAAGGTAATTAACCTTACACCAGAGGAACGCCAGTTGTATGGTAAACTAGGAGATCGCACAGAGAATTGGGTAAAAAAAGTAAAGGAGTATATGGAGCAAAAGCCAGAGCTTGTTCCTTTTTATCTTGATAAATCAGAGTTTGATAAGGATTACTCTGTAAGAGAAACGATTATTCCTATCTTGCGCCGTATTAATGCTGTGCACGAAAGCCTTGATGATACTGCAAAACTGGTGAGTACAGATATATACAATGCCTCGCTAGCGTATTATCGCAATATCAAATTGGTAAGCCACCAAAATGTACCGGGTACTTCTAATATGTATAAAGACTTATCAAACCAGTTTCCTGGCAGAAATAGTAGTGTTCCCGAAGAGAATGAAGATCAGGTTTAAACCTTATTAGGCATTGTTATACTATCAAATTCATATTTTGAAGGATACAATAGGTGTATCTACCGGTAATTTTACCCGTTTTATACACCGATTTTGGTGTTACAAAGGGCAAATTACCTGTTCTGTACACTAATTTTGGTGTCTTTTACGACAAATTACCCGTTCTGTACAGCAATTTTGGTGTCTCGAAGGGCAAGTTACCTGTTCTGTACAGTAATTTTGGTGTCTTTTACGACAAATTACCCGTTCTGTACAGCAATTTTGGCGTTACAAAGGGCAATTTGCTTGCTGTGAAGAGAAACTTAGCCGTTATAAAGGGTAATTTACCCATTCTTAACGCCAATTTTGGTGTCTCGAACGGCAAATTACCCGTTCAGCACAGCAATTTTGATGTGTTTTATACTAATTTTGGTGTCTCGAAGGGCAAATTACCGTTCGTTCCGTACGGTAAATTTTATCTGTTCAAAATTCTTAACTTCTATTTTTCCATTGGTAGGAATCATATTTTGCCACACCCAGTTATAATGCTCTATTACTTTTTCGGCTTTTAAGTGGGGTCTGTCTCCTGTGGTATGACCATCTGCTATTACAGTAATGTTATAATCTTTTGTTAATGCCGATTGAATAGTAGATGCTACACAAAAATCGGTTGCACAACCTGTAATAAATAGCTCATTGATGTTTAAGTCGTTTAGTTTTGATTGAAGCTTTGACCTATAAAATATATCATTTGCATACTTGTTTAGAAAGAGGTCTGTTGTCTCAGTTTCTAAATCATCTAGTAATTCCCACTCTACTGAATTTGGTATAAATTCATTCATTTTTGTACCATCATGTTGAATAAACAACACGGGAAAATCAGAAAATCTAAATAGTTGCGCAAGAATATTGATTCTATTTACAACTCCTTTTGTATCAAATCGTGGAGTTTTTGAAGTAAAAGAACCCTTTTGCATATCAATTATTAAAAGCGCTTTTCTATTTTTCATTTAGCAGTATTTTTCTCTACCCATTTTCTGGCATTTACAAAGGCTTCGATCCAGGGGGATACTTCATCGTGTCTGTCTTGTGGATAGTTTGCCCAGTTCCATTGAAAGATAGAACGTTCGATATGTGGCATCATTA
>CAKMZM010000363.1 GCA_929200365.1 uncultured Flavobacteriaceae bacterium
TTTAAAACCCCTCAATATGGCTTACTGCTTCTGGCGATATAACCTACCTTTTTTAGGTATAGTATTAATTTCTGCATTAAAAAACAAATGGAATACACAATTAACATATTGAAAATAAATTATTTACAACAAAAATCATCTATGTATTTTACTAACAATTAATTATATTCTCACCATGTACTTGCATTTATTTATATAAAAATTAACAAAATCCTTATACACAAAAAACCTTTATTTAATTAATTTTATAAACTAATTCTTAAAACCAAATATTATGAAAAAATTTATTATTATTTTGATGTTACCCATGTTTTTTGCATGTAGTCGAGATGAATTATCAGAAAGTACTACGTCAAAAACGTCAGATGTAATTCACATTAATGATTCAAATCAAAATATCATACCCTATGCTAAGGAAGACTTGGAAAATGTTTACACTCTAAATCAAATAGATAACCTAATAAATGAAGAATTTAAAGATTACGAAAAGGTTGAAAACATAAATAAGCCTAATTTATTTGGAGATAGTCCTAAAAACAGCTCAAAAAACACTTCTTTTGACCAAGTTAAGGCAGATTGGAAGGGGACCATACTTAGCCAAAGCAGTTAAGACTAGAAACCAGAAAGACATAAAAATAGCACTTTCAAATGGACATGGTGGTTTAGCAACTGGTATTTATTTCTGTGATGTATATGTACACAAGGCAGTAATTTCTTTGCCTCTAAATACTGTAGGAAGAGCCGATATACCAAATCCTGTTGGGTATAATAATATAACTAATCAGGAATCTGGAATAACAACTTTCATGAATTCTAGCCAAACAAAAAATGAACTTATTGTGTATACAACAACTATCCATGTTAAATGGAATATATTAGGTCAATCTATTAATGTTGTAATTCCAAACTCTCTGCCAAACACATTTAATTACAAGTATTATTATCTTCCTTATTAAATCTAAAATTTGACACATTTAGCAAAAGAACTGCAATTTTTTTTACAGTTCTTTTTTTAGAAAAAATGAATTTAAATCTCATTCTTTATAAATCAAGAAACTATTCATATTATGAAAAAACTACTGATACTCGCTTTAATCCTGATCTTTACAAAATCCTCTCTTTTTGCACAAGTCATCAAAATAGAAAACGGAATAGCTATAAGTTCCTTAAGCTCTGATAAAGTTGATGTTTTAAAAAAGAATATAATCACTTATTCTGTGTCGGTCGGTATGGATTACTGGAAAAATAGTTTTTTTTACCTTTCTAGTGAAGTCGGCTATTTGAAAAAAGGGGGAAAGGAAGAAAATAAATTTCAAGAAGGAAGTGCTGCAAAAATTAAAGAATCCTGGGATTATATCCACCTAAATACAACCATCAGGTTTCCTTTTCACTTAAAAAAAGATAATAGCCACTTTTTTCTAGGTGTGGGACCCAAATTGGATGTTTTAATAAGCTCGAACAAATTTAAAAATACAATCTATACTGGTTATAAAATGAATACTATTTCTTTTGGAGTAAAAGCCGAAATGGGGTTAGTCCAAGATTTTGATCAATTTAGAACAGGGATCAATTTTTCGTATTTGCAGGACATAACTAAAGCAGGGGGTACAGAGTTTTTAAATTCAAAAAATAATGCCTTTTTGGTTATGTTATCATTAGGGTACATACTTTAAATTTTTACCAAAAAATAAAATGATGACACACAATTCTAGATTGTATTATTGTGTGTTGTCCCGAATAGTTTCTTTCATATTGAGGACTAAAAAAGGAAATGATTTTTATAAGACTTATCCTATATTTTTAGGTTGTTAAAATTCTAGTTTGATTTCTATAAAAATTTTCTAGTCATAAGGAGGTTGTTATCTTTCTGAATGTACAATAAATCCCCCTTTCATTTAAAATTTGATTATTTTTTTGCGTGAGAGATAGTAACGGCTACCTCGCAGTCTGACTGAAAAGGAAGTGCGAAGAGTAAAAGAGGATAGTCCGACCCTTGTCACGCCAAAAAAGGAATTTGTCGTACACCCATTTTTCTTTCACTCCATTACATACTGAAGTTTTTTATTTTGATGGTTTTTTGATATTA
>CAKMZM010000364.1 GCA_929200365.1 uncultured Flavobacteriaceae bacterium
AATTACAGCATCATTGATCACAAATGGTTTAGGCATCATATTGTTATCTCTTTCAGGAATTGAAAAATGTTCATTAGTTAGCAAATCATAAGAGGATTCATACATTACAAATTTTGGTAATGAATCCTTATGAAACTGCATGTGTAATTCTAGTGGTTGATTTTTGCTTACATTATAAGTGAGTAATTTTTGATTCCATCTTTTTGTAAATGCATTGTAAGTTTTACCATTAGAGTAATCAAAATCTATTGTGGTTTCACCATTAACTCGTAAAGCATCAAAATTGAATAAGGTTTCAGTATATACATCAATCCTTTGAATATCTCGTTGAGGGGCGATACACAACTCCAAATGTCTTAGATTTCCAATTACAGTATCTCTGCTGATGTCTAATTTTGGTTGACCTATACTTTTGATAGGAGCCTGATTGGCATATGCGAAAGGTTTTCGGTATTTACTTTGTAATGTATTGGAGTTATAGGTGTCAGCAATATTTTCTTCTGGGTTGATATAATTTTGAGTCCAGGGATCGAGAATATTGTCATACGTTGCCCAAACCGCTTTATTTTGATCAGTATCTAAAATATAAACCAAGCTATTCGGTTTTTGTCGCTTCTCTGTAAAATCTGATTTTATATGTGCCGAAATGAAGAAGACAAAACTTAATAAAAGGCATACGTTACCAAACAGGTTTTTTCTTTGATAAAATCCAAATATGGGAATTAGTATACCAAACAGTAGAACAGATAGCACTGCAGAAACAAAAAGAATTTTTAGGCCTAACGCAACTGGAAAAGTTGCAATAAACGGAGACAGAATAAAAATAGCCGGCAGTGAGAGAAATACCATTAGTATTGAGTTAGGTCTCTTTTGCCGAATAAGAATAAATAATGATACCAACCCGAATAACACAATGATTATAAAATAACTCGCGCCTTTAAGGTATAAAGCCGCCATAGTGCAAATAACCAGCCAGATGAATAATGGACCTATAAGTAAATTCACCTGATTTTTACCTTTACCAAATCTGGCATATACCTTAAAACAAATGGCTATTGATAATAATACAAAAACGGTAATGTATTGATAACCATTATAAGTAAAACCATGTTGAATTTCACTGTAATGAGGATAGATAACCTTAATCAATTGCCATCCCCCAAACGTTAAGCTCCCTGCAAATATGAAACACACAATAAAAACACCTAACCCTACTAAAGCTTCTTTGAAATCTATTCGATATGCAAATTTTCCATAAAAAATTAATCCTATAAATAAGACAATTGCAATAATCAATAAAGCATATATCCAACTAAAAGGATATTTGATAAGATTAAAAATTGGAGCATTAAAATAAATGTAGTTCTGGTCAGATTTAAGCATATTTAGATCGACTTCAGAAAAATAGGAGAGTAGAGGTATTAAATAGCTTCCTTGATGTTGCAAGGTGTTTAGATCCAGATTTTGCCATATATCATTAGCTGTGTGGTAATCAAAATGATCATCTATAAAAGCAAAATTGAACCCTTCGATATCTCCTTGTTCTCTTAAAACCGTAAGATCGGTATTATTAGGTAGCATTTTGTAAATACTATAAGCAAGAGAATTAGTAACAGGATATTTTACACCAGCTTTAGAGAATTCATCAATCATTTTTCCATTCTTACCATTAGTTTCTATAAGCATATAAGAATTACCGCCACTTCCTCTTGCTTCAAAATTAAGAGCCAGTCCAACATCTTTGATCCAGGGATGTTTTTTTACAAAAATATCTGCGCCATTAAGCCCAAGCTCCTCTCCGTCAGTAATACAAATAATGATATCATTTTTTGGAATCTTATTAGTAGCCAGATATGCTCTGACTCCTTCAAGTATGGTAGCTACACCACTGCCTGCATCACTGGCACCATAAGAAGAATGAGGAGAACTGTCATAATGAGACATGAGTACCAGCGACTTTGTAGAGTTACTACCCTTAATACGGGCAATAATGTTTTTGGGTTTGCTTATTGTTCCTCCTTTAGAAATAGAAATGCCTTCTTGAATTTCGGGTTGTAACCCTAGTTTT
>CAKMZM010000365.1 GCA_929200365.1 uncultured Flavobacteriaceae bacterium
AAATAATAATAAGTCGCACCTAATCTATCTGTAAAACCAGATCGTTTTAAAAAATCTCGAACAGGACCTATTGTACCTACCATTAACAATTGAACCCCAATACCATCAAGATATTGCTGTATATCATCTAATACATGCAAGCCTGTACTATCGATATCATGCATATTTGTATTATCAAGGATTAGAAATTCTGGTAATGGTTTTCGATTAGAAACATAAGCAAGAATGGTATCCTTAAAATAACTTGAATTACCAAAATACAATTGATTATCAAACCTGATAATTAAATATACTTTTGATTGTATTGCATCTGGAAACCTATTAATATTTCTATAATACTTGGTATCTGGTATATTTACTAATTCGGCAATATGAGGACGAGCACTATAATACTGTAGAAACACAAACGACAATATCACCCCAATAAAGATTCCATTTTCTACTCCAAAAATCAATGTCCCAAAAAAAGTAATGATCATTACAATAAAATCTCGTCTTCTAAGTCTAAACAAGTATTTTGCCTCACTAAAATTAATTAACCCAAATACAGAAACTAATATAATTGCTGCCAGAACTGCTTTTGGGATATAATAAAAAAATGAAGTGAGAAAAAGCAAAGAAAACATCACCATCAATGCAGCTATAATAGATGATACAGTGGTCTTCCCTCCTGCCTCATCATTAATTGCTGTTCTGCTATAACTTCCTGAAGAAGGTACTGCCTGAAAAAAAGTACCAATCACCTTAGCTATTCCTAATGCGAATAATTCTTGATTAGGTCGTATAATATGATCTCTCTTTTTCATTTCTATAGATTTGGCAATCCCAATACTCCCTACATATCCAATAAAAGTGACCGTTAATACCGATGGGATAAGTGCAACCATCGTATCATAATCCATATTTGGAATACTAAAAGAAGGAAGCCCGCTAGGTACATCTTTAATAATTGCCAATCCTTTTGCATTTAAATCAAAAATATAAGTTACAAAAGTTGTAATTACAAGAACAGTAAGTGCCCCTGGAAAAGATCGTTTCCATTTTTTAAGTACATTAATAATCACAATAGAACATAAACAGATTCCTAATGTAACCCAATGTACTTCAGAAAAGTGGCTAATAGCATACCAAATTTTCTGATACGTATATTTAAAATCTGGAATACTAATTCCCAATCCTTGATCCAATTGAGAAATAATTATAATTATTGCAGCAGCAGAGATAAATCCTGAAATTACAGGTTGGGAAATTAGATTTACCAAAAACCCCATACGTAACACACTCATAATAATCTGTAGTACCCCAATCAGGAAACTTGTGAACAAAACCAGTTCTATAAACTTTTCGGTAAATGGTTCTGCTAGCTGACTTACCCCGCTCATTACTAAAATTGCAGTAACAGCTACTGGTCCAATACTTAGTTGCCTAGATGTTCCAAAAAAAGCATAAAGTAATAAAGGAATCAGGCATGCATATAACCCATAAATTGGAGGTACTCCCATGAGTAATGCATAGGCAATCGCTTGCGGTATAAGGATAACTCCTACAGTAATGCCAGCAATACAATCTGCCTTAAAGAAAGAGCTAGTATACTTTTTATCCTTAAAAATCTGCAGAAATGGAATTATTTTATATAACTTTTTAACGCTACTGAAGGTTTTTGGTTTATTAGGTAAATTTACAACAGTTTAAGAAGTTTTACCAAAATAATTTATAATTCATTTGTCTAAATACATGACAAAAAATTAGGATAAATATATAAGTAATTGATTATAAAGTTGTTGCTTTACAGACCTCACAGGTCTCTAAGACCTGTAAGGTCTTGATAAACCATAAAATTATTAGGCGTATTACTATTCACAGTTAATTTTTGTCATGTACTAAAATCATTTGTTTGAAATTTAATATCTACATCAGAGAATGGAAAAAAATCTTGCCTTTATACAAAGACTTTAGTGCTGTTATGATTTTATAGTTTTAAGAGTTACAAAGCCACTAAGCTACTGAGTTATTTTTTAGTACTGAACTTTAGCCAACTTAACCT
>CAKMZM010000366.1 GCA_929200365.1 uncultured Flavobacteriaceae bacterium
ATGGATCGATATAGATCGTCGAATGATTTCCCGAAGTTATCATGGCATGCAGCCCGACTTTAGAGAAACTGAAACGAGCAACAGATGTTGGATCATCTACTCCGTACCCAACAAAAGATCTGATGTTCGGAAATTTTTTGGCAAGTTCTTCTTCAAACACAGAAGCTTCAAGGATTCTGAATCTTTTTAAGACCCCATCTTTGGTAGGGAGTTCCATTATAACATTAGAACTTTTTTGGTGTGCTCTGGATGAAGCACTTTTTAAAACAGAGGTTAATTCTGTAGTATTCAAATCGAATAATTGATACCTGGTTGGTGTTATTTTTCTAAATTCTTTAGATTTAGATTGTGTTTTTGCAGAAGATATGGGATTCCATAATTGTGCATTAACACCTATACTCACTAGTAAAAAAGCAAGCACCAGTATTTTGTCGAAAATACTTTTTTTCATGGTTAGATTTATATTTGTGAATTCATGTCATAGGGACTAGAACTCTTAATAATTAGACTTAGTGTTTGTTTAATGTGTTTTTAGCATAAAACAACAAAAGTATTCACGTAATGTGAATTTAGTGTTAACGAAACAAATTGTCGAATCGTATGATTTTTGTGATAAAAAATCAGAAAGTATTTTGTATCATTTCTATACAAAAGAAAGAGGTTGTCTGAAAAGACAACCTCTTTTTGTAACTATATCTATTTTTTTGTTTTTTATTTTATCTGTTCAGGATAAACTTTTTGGTAGAAGTTTTAGCTCCCGATATAACTGAAACGAAGTATAATCCAGAAGGTAAATTGTTTAATTCTATTTTGTTCTTGGATACTTTACCTTTTCTTATGACCTGACCAACCTGATTAACGATTTTGAAATTTGAATCACTAGCATTATTCATTTGGATCATGATGAAATTTTTTGCAGGAGTAGGATATATAAAGAAATCAGAGTTTCTTAACCCTAAGTCATTATTAAAGCGATTATTTGCTAAGGCTCCTACTATCACAACAGTATAATCTTCCACTTCTCCATAACTAAACGATTCACAAGGACTTGGAACTCCGTTATACTTCATAGAAACTCGCATTCTGGTCTTTCCATTTTTGGCATTGGTAGGTACTGTAAAGCTACCACTTACTGGGGATGTTTGTGATGGAGCTTGAGTCCATACCTGTTCTCCAGCATCTTCAAAATCCCCATCTTGGTTGTAATCAATCCATACACTATATGCTTCATTGTATTTGGTTCCAGCCCATGTTGCTGTAATAGAAATAGTATTAGGAGTTCCTATAGAAAGATTAGTAGATTCTGCTGTGAAATCACTGTATCCTCCAGTTTCTGAAGTAGAAGTTTTGTTAATAGTTCCTAATTGAAAATTACTGATATATTCTTCTGAACTACTTTTACCGTTAGAAGCACAGTATACTGTATCACCACCAGTTGTTGTAGTAGCATTTGCAGTATTACTGAAATCAGATGTATTCCCTGCTGCATCTTTAGCTTTTACTCTAAAACTGTATGCTGTATTAGCAGATAATCCTGTAGCTTGATAGGTTGTTGTTGTAGCTGTTCCGACTACGGTATTACCCTGGTACACATCATATCCAATTACAGCAATATTGTCTGTAGAAGCCGTCCATGAGAGATTTACAGTACTTTGTGTTGGATTAGATGCTGCTAAATTTGTTGGGGCAGAAGGAGCTTGTGTATCTGTTGTTCCGCCAGTAATACTAAAATTAGTATTCGAGATATCAAAGAATAAGTTTCCTGACCCTCTTACCATAATCCTGTGTTGAGATCCTTGAGAATTTGGTACTGTTATGTCATGTGACCCATCATTAGGTACTGCAGTAGCAATAGTAATAGGATATGTATCTCCACCATCGGCAGATAATAAGATATCTACATTAGCGGCATTAACACCATTTCCTGTTGTACCAGCAACATCCCAGGTTACTGTTTGTGTAGAACCTGCAGCCCAGCTAACATTGGTGTTGGGAGTATTAACTACAAACGGTCCGGCATTACCACT
>CAKMZM010000367.1 GCA_929200365.1 uncultured Flavobacteriaceae bacterium
CCTATCCCGATGTGTTTTATAGTATGTATGATATTATAGCGTAGTAAACATGATTTTGGAACAAATTAGGCAAAAAGATATTACTCAAACTTTATAGATTTCATAATAGCTTCAAGCTCAAACATATTATCTCTTTTACTAACCGAAGGAGCAAATACAAAACCTTCTAATACCATTAATCTATTATTAGCAATGTCTTCTATAGCATAATTAACAAATGGCCCTGCCATAAAACGATCTTTGATCTCCCATGTTCCTTTGGTCTCAAAAGTAAATCTATTATCTAACTCAATTTCATACAAATAAGGTGCATACGCCTCTTCTGTAATAAAATGACCAACTTCTGAGGTAGGAATTTTTACTGTTCCTATAGAATCTCTCATTTTTATGATACTAGAAACTGTATTAGAATCTTTGGTTACCGTTCCTAATGGTAATTCATAGATCATAAGATTCATACTACCATGCTTAATATTTTTACGTATCCAGAAAAACTTGTCCTCTTCAATAGCAATACGATATGCCGAAGGAATATTTAAGGTAATTCCTAATTTTTCTTGCAACTGTGGGATTCGCTCTAAGGACTTTTTGATGATAACTTGTTTTTCCTTAGTTTCTATAGATTTATATTTTGAAATGATCATTTCATGTTTCTCTCGAATCAAAGCGGTAATATCATTATTTGTAGCTCCAGAAATTACAACACCGATTTGAGGATTAGAAAATTTATTTTTTAATAGCCCATACTTTTTCTCTGCTCCGTTTTCTTTTTTTATCCATAAAAATATGCGCTTTTTTTTTGCCAGGCCTGTAAAAGCTTTCATAGGCATTTGTTTCATTGTAAACAAAGGTTCTTCTTGTGGTAGACCAGGCACCTCAGCTCCAAAGTATTTTCTAATGGTATCACCAACAGTGCTATTCCACAATTCGTTATCTACAACTACAGAAAGATGATTTATTCTTCCGTTAGAAGATGCCATAGATTCCTGACTCTTCTGGTTTTTATTTTTTTTGACTTCTGCACAACTAACGATACAAAGAAAGCAAGTAATTGCAAGTGATAATTTTTTCATATGGTAGATTCTATTAACGGTTATGACTTTGAAAGTTTGAGTGTCATACCTGGTTTTATACCATTACCGCTAATATCGTTCCAATTTTTAAGATTCTCGACAGATACATCTTTAAATTTTCGTGAAATGCTCCATAAAGTGTCTCCTGTCTTAACAGTATATACCTCTGAGTTATTAGCAGCAATTCTGGTTAAGGTTTTTGTTGTTGTAGTTTTGGGTTTACTTACTACTGGTTTACGTGGATAAATGGTGAGACGTTGGCCAATTCTAAGATTATTACTTCGTAAACGATTCCATTTTTTAATTTGACTTACTCTAACTCCATATTTTCTGGCAATTTTTCCTAGAAAATCACCACTACGCACTCGATATCGAATTCTATCATTTGCCTCGCGGTATTTAGGTAATGGTTTTTCGCGTTTATCAAATTCTGCCTTAGCTAAAGTATAGATTTGATCTTCATTGGTAACAAAAGAACCTATTTTATCCAATGGTAATCGCAATACATAATCTTCATCTTTGATATATGGAATAATATCTAATTTATAAGAAGGGTTTAGAAATTGCAATTCTTCAATATCAATATTCATATATTCTGAAACCTGGTCTAATGTGATCATTTGTTTTACTCGTATGGTGTCGGTTTCAAAATAGGCAAACTCTGGTTTTCTGGGTTTAAAACCATGCTTGTCTGCATACTCAAAAATATACATTGTTGCCAAAAAAGCAGGTAGGTATCCTGCTGTTTCTCTAGGAAGATTATGTCTAATATTCCAATAGTTTTTGTATCCGCCACTACGACGAATAGCCTTGGTTACATTGCCTGGACCCGAGTTATATGAAGCCAGTGCAAGATCCCAGTCTCCAAACACTTTATACAAATTAGAGAGATACTTACAAGCAGCTTTGGTAGACATTATCGGGTCCATACGCTCATCTACATA
>CAKMZM010000368.1 GCA_929200365.1 uncultured Flavobacteriaceae bacterium
AATATTTTAAAGATTTAAAAAATAACCCAAATCTCCCTTATGACTGGATACGTAATAAAAAAACAGGTGAATATATTTGGGATGAAAATGTAACCTCTGATACAGATTCTGACCTGCCAAAAGGCTACACCTATGTAGGAAAAGGAAATAAGGCTATACAAGCCGATTTTGATAAAAATGCGGGTTGGTGGGATAAAGTACAGCAGTTTGCAGGATCAGGAGGTCCACATGTTAATATACCTAGTTATATTGCAGGCAAACTCTCTCCTAAAATAGAAAATGCTTTTTTAAGGCAAAAAGAAGCGAATAGAAGGACTATTCATGATCCTAATTACCCATATCCGAATCATACATTTTCTCCAATTGATTTTGGTTTAAAAGGCATAACTCGTAAAGAAGGTATTCTGGATTCCAATGAATATGATTTTAGAGGTACTATGGATTTGGGAGGGAAAATTATACCTTATGTAGCTCATTTTATAGTTCGTAATGTGGGTAAGCATTTAGCAAATTCTATTGAATATCGAGATACTTTTGTAACAGGAGGAGGGCATAAATTGTATAAAAATGCCTTTGTTTTTAAAGGAAGTACCAATATGATTATTGTAGTAAGTATAGGAGGTGAAGAGGCAGTAAAATATGTAGATGATTTTATGTGGAATTTTTAGAGAAGATACTATGAAAAATATTAAGGTAATCGGCATTTTACTATTATGCATCTTTATGGGGTGCAATAATACAGAAAAAGATAAGGAGTCTAAAAAAATATTTTCATCCTTTTTGATGCAGTATTATTTAGACTATCCCTTGATAAAAAGTAATAAAGATGTAAAGCGATTTAATGAATTTTTGAGAATTAATTTTCAAGACTATAAAATTATCAGGCATCAGGTGTATAACCTTAAGTTAGATTCTGTAGCAGAGGTATTACATATAAATGTTGTTGTAGATTATAAAAAGCATAAATCTATTATCGATTTAAAAATGTATTCAGACAGCCTTGATAGATGTGCAGGGAATAATATAAATACTGGTTTTCAATCAAAAAAATTGAGAACGATTGAAAAATATTATTTTTTAAGAAAAATTCATACCCTTATGAGTACAATATCCAATGATACAATAGGAGTACCCATATTTAATAAAAAAATCCCTCATACTAAAGCATCCAGAGTATTGTTTCTTTATGACAATAATGAGTTATCTGTATATTGCAAAAATAATATTTTGCCCAAAACAGTAACTTTTATAGAACAACACCTGTCTGATTTTTTGAAAAACAGAGAAGAGTTACCATTTGATTATGCTCTTATTCCTATTGAGGTAAAAGAAAAAAATAGTTTATGAAATCATTGCTCAAAACAGTAAGTGTTCTGATACTTATCATTTGTATAAGTTGCAAACGGGGTTTAAATGATGAACTACTGAAAAAAGAATTTTCATCTTTTTTGATGCAGTATTATTTTAATTATCCAGCAATAAAAGGAAATAATGATATGCAACGATTTATAAAATACGTGAATGCAAATCATGATGTAGATGTAGAGATAGTAAAAGAAAAAAACTACACTTTGCGTTTAGATTCTATTGCAAGAATATTGTATGTAGAATCTAAAAATGGCTTATTAAAATTAGAAGCAAAAATTAATCTTGACGATAATGATATTAATGTTCTAGGAGACTGTAGTGGAGATAAAATGATTACAGGGTTTTATTCGAAAAAAATGAAAATGGTTTTTGATAGTAGTTTTTTTATGAAAAAAATTCATGATGCAATAGGTAAAGTATCTAACGACACATTAGGGATTCCTTTATTTGATAAAAAAGGTTCTTTAAAAAAAGAAACCAAAGCATTGTTTATGTACGAAAAAGGTAAGGTATCTGTATCTTGTATCAAAAATGATATGTCAGAACAGACAATAGAGTTTATAAAAAAAGAATTGTTGAATTTTTTAATAAACCAAAAAGAATTACCAATTGATTATGCTATAATTCC
>CAKMZM010000369.1 GCA_929200365.1 uncultured Flavobacteriaceae bacterium
TTATTGTATACTACGCCGAAGTTCCTATTAGTTTTTAATTCGACACCTCTACCTCCTCAAATATACATCCTTTTATATCAGCTCTCTCTAATGCTTCTTTTGCTTCTTCACTTACAAACAACTTACTAGAACTTTCTTTTATCCTAAATATTGGAGGAAATCCCTTATCAGGCTCTTTTAGCACCATTTTTTTAATTATTCCCGGTAAATCAGGGTTACTTCTTAAAGGTCTGAAAACTGAGTTATCATAATCAAAGCAAGAAGTATAAGACAAAATTTGTAAAGTAATAAACTTTCTATTAGTAGGTACATTGTCTAATAACTCTTTCTTTTCATTAAAGATTTTGCCAGAAAAAGTATCATCTATCATACAAGTAGATATCTCCTTGAATTCAAAATTTTTCAAATCAGTTAACACCTTCAACATTTTCTTACTTACAACAGGTATACCTAAATCAACGATGGGATAATCGCTTTCATCTGAGATAACATTAAAGTTTGCTTGAAAATAGATTATTGAGGGCGTTTCTTTCGGTTCTATCCCATTGATATAAAATCGTAAGTTTTCATCATCATCACTTGTTTGAATATAAGAAGCATCTTCTTCCATATCTAACAAGTGTTCATATTCCCAGTCTAATTTAAAAGCTTTCATCTAATATAATTTTGCTCCTTTCCAATTTTCCAATATATCCAATGACATTTCTTCAACATCATTGATCATATCAGTAAGCTGTTTGTCTGTAAGTTTACCGATATTTTTTATATCTACATTATTAGCTCTTAAAACTTCGTCGATAGCTTCATTAATTTTGATATCATATTTACTATGACTTCCTGAATGGAGAGGAAGATCTTTTGTTTTTCCTGCTATGGCATCTGCATCTGTCTTAGCCAAATATTTCCCATTTCCTTTACGATCAACATCATAAATATCACGTTTCATCGCCTCTTTATGAAGAGGGCTTTTCCGCACTACATTATCTGAAACAAGGTGGTGCGCTTCATGATTTCTTCCTGGAGGATCTCCAAGATTTTTTCTCAATTTACCAGGTTTACTTACTCTTTGAGAGCCTTTAAACTCTATTATTTTTCCTTCATCATCAACCGTAAGTCTTTTAGAATTATTCTTCGCATCAATTCTTCGAATATATTTTTCTTTGCCCCTATAAAAGAACTGATAACCTTTCGGTGCTTCGGTTAAATCATTAATATTCTTACCAAGAATAGATTTAGCTCCTTTTGAAGCTTCATCCAAATGTACAACATCCCCCAATTCCTCAGGCACATTTTGTAAAGTTTTTCTATCCTCTATTTTTTTGGTGACGTTTGCTGCATTATTAAGGTCTTCTGCCTTTTCTGCAACCTTTGCGGCATCAACAAGATCTTCTGTTTTGTTTACAATCTTTGCTACGTCTAAAGCATTGGTGCTACACCAATATAAAAGGCAACAATTTAGGATTACCTGGTAAAGGAAAGGTTCGGTTAGGGAATTTTATAGTAGTTAATGGAAATATTAAAAGTAGGCCATCAAAGCCTGGAGAAAACATTTCTGGAACGGTATCAATGGCTTGTTTTGAATTGAGCTTGTTGCTTGATTTTATTGTTTTCCGAGCAATGAAAAGATAATAGCGACTTGTTTTGGTGTATAAATTCTACCACGATATTTTCCTATTTCTTCCTCAAAAGGTTTTAGCCAAATACTTAAAGTATAAAGAGGTATTCCATAAGCCTGAGCTAATTGATTTTTGGAAAGAACAGAGATTGTGGTTTCCATACCTTAATATAACGAAAAATCGATAATTATGGTGCTAAAAACCTTTGTTTTCAAGCGGTTTCAAAGAATATGATGATGTTGTTTTTTTGCTAGTGGTAATTGAAATATAAAGGTGTAGAAAAATCTACACCTAGAGATCTTTTTTTTATAAGCTCTGCTGAAATGGGGTAATAAGCTAGCTTGACGATAATGAATTATTATTCTATTTTGCCAGCAAA
>CAKMZM010000370.1 GCA_929200365.1 uncultured Flavobacteriaceae bacterium
AATAAACTTATCACATTTTTGTTTTAAAATTACTCAACTAAAATACCATTGTTTTTTGTTTAGACAAAAAAAGCTTGTACTCAGGTCGATACGTTAGAGCATGTTTAATCTCCCTACTTCCTAAAAGCTACGAATCATCTGGGGTTAACTATTGGGTTATCATTATCATCATACTATTCAGATATTGTTATTCGAGAATGTCTCTAATTACAGTAACAAACTTTATGGATTCGGCTTCTATTTGTTCTGTCAAAGTGTCCATATTATCAAAATCAGGATTCTCTACCAAAATATGGTCAATAATTGAAAGGCTGTCATCTATTGATTCGGCAACATGATATGTATCCCAGTCACTATTTTTGAATATATTCCAATATTTTTTACGGATAGCTTTATTTTGCCCTGATAAAGAAATTTCAAATCGCATTTTCTCATGATTAAAGATGATAACGAATTTTAACTTTTGTTTTTTCAATGCATCAGTTGTAAAAGGAAAGTATGTAAAATTCATATTTCCCTGATAAAGAGTTCCTACCTTAAAGTCAATGGGGTGTTCTTTTGCAAAATGAATTCTTAATTCTTTAATACATTTTATTAATCGATTATAGTCTACTTGTATACATCCTTTTTTAATTTCTTTTCTATAGTGAGCTAAATTATCTTGAGTGATTTGCTTAGCCTCTTTTTCATTATCAGTATTGTACTTTTTAATAGGTATACAAATATCTACTATATGTTTTTGGTCAGGATGCGTTTTAAAATTATTATGATATACTTCAAAATAATCACCATCCCTGAAACTATATCCGTTTTCGACTACCCAAACGCACATATTGTCCCAGGCTTTTTGAAAAAAATCTGCTGTAATTTCAAAATGACCTATAACATAACTACCTTTTTGAATCATAATTTGCCTTATTTCTCCTTGGGGATCTATGTCTCTATTTATTGTTACACACACACTCAGTCTTACCTTTGACACTGGAGTAATTTTAGGATTATCATGGTATATTGTGACTGCCTTAACACTTTGTATGTCTAATACCTCTTTTTGTGAAACCCATTCAAATAGTTTCTTATAAGTCTCCTCTATTTCATTAAATTTTCCAATATGCATTATTGCTGCAAGTTTAATCTCCTGCAATTCTTTTACTTCTATTTGAGCATTCATATCTATCCAATTTCTGATGTTATCTATGCTACAAATGTATTTATCCATAGAAAGAGACTCTATTCCAATCTTGCTAATGATATCTTTGCCTTTAAATCTAAATTCTGTTGGAGTGATTCCATAATATTTTTTGAATGCTCTTGAAAATGAATTTTCACTATTAAAACCATATTTATATGCTAATTTACTTATGGGCTCATTAGTTCCTACAAGTAGAATTGAAGCAATTCTTTCTATTCTTTTTCTATTGATAAAAGAGTTTACCGTTTCTCCTACGATTGCGGAAAAAATTCTATGGAAATGAAATGATGAATAGTGTGCTTTTTTTGATAATTGCTCAAGCGATAAGTTAGCATCTAGGTTCTTTTCGACAAAATCTAATACATAATTTATCCGTTTGATATACTCTTGCCTTGTTTTGTTTATTTCATTTAGCATCCTTTTTATACTTGAGCGTGTTTAACTTTTTTATATACAGGGCATCAACACCGTATTCTATTATTATCCATAAGCGCATATGCTATTTGGGATAATATCATTTTCAAAAATATTATATTATTACTGTTCGATAAAAATTACCTTTAGCATCAACTCATAAGTAAAAATCAGGTGTTTTTTAACATTTCCCAAAAGCCTCTCCTTACTTTTTACTTTCAAAGCGCAAAACGCCATAGCAAATGATAAAATCATAACTAACTATTTTTTTGATGCATTGAATAAAAGTCTTTTTAGTACATGACAAAAACTAACTGTGAATAGTAATACGCCTAATAATTTTATGGTTTATCAAGACCTCACAGG
>CAKMZM010000371.1 GCA_929200365.1 uncultured Flavobacteriaceae bacterium
AATTTTGAAATATCTAAATTACCTTTCAGTATAACTGATCCTTGCATATTATAAGCCAAATCTCCACCTTCTAATTGACTCAAGATCCATATTCTATGTTGAGAAGCCGTAATAGGGTAGAAGCTTTGCTTTGTTGCTTTAGGGCACCTCTAAAAACTCATTTTTATTACAAATTGCTGCAAAAATCAATCTTTTCGTTGTCAGCCAAAATCTTTCCTCATCATAGCTATGGCTATGTTTGTGGAATATTTTGCCTTCCGCCTCAACCTTGATTTTTTCGCTGCTTTTCATAACAAAATGAGTTTTTAGAGGTGCCCTTTAGGAATATCAGTATAATAACTATCTTGAAAATTAGCGCAGAGGTCTTGTATTGTTGGGTTTTCAAAAAACGTTTGATATGTAACTTTTTTTCTTAAAAGTTGATTGATTCTATTAAGAACTTGAACAATAATAAGACTATGCCCGCCCAATTCAAAAAAGTCATCATGTATCCCTACCTTATCAACTGATAATACTTCCTGCCATATTTTTGTTAGTATTTTTTCAGTATCAGTGATTGGAGCGACATAATTAGAAGAAGTACTTTTAGCAATTGATAAATTTTCTAATGCCTTTCTATCTATTTTTCCATTTGGAGTTAACGGAATATTTTCTAAAACTATAAAATGATTTGGAATCATATAGTTAGGAAGTTTCTCTTTTAGATAGTTTTTTAATTCTGTTGTATCTATAGGGTTTTTCTCAGAAAAATAAACAACTAAAGTTTGATTTTCTTCATTAGTATTTACCAAAACAACAACTTGAATAAATTGTTTACTAAAAGAAAGTATTACATTTTCAATCTCTTCTAATTCTATACGGTATCCTCTTAGTTTTATCTGTTTATCATTTCTACCCGAAAAAACTATGCGCCCATCAGGAAGCCACTTACCTATATCTCCTGTGTTATACATTCGACAAGATGAATCAAAAGGATTTATTATAAACTTTTCTGATGTCAAAGTTTTTTTTCCTAGATACCCTCTTGCTAATCCAGCACCAGAAATATAAAGAGTTCCCAAACAACCAATAGGTTGAATCTCTAACTGATCATTTAGGATGTATACCTGAGTGTTTGCAATAGGTTTACCAATAGTGCTTATTTCTTCTCCTCCATATTTATGTTCTATAGAAGTTACTGTTGTTTCTGTAGGTCCGTATTCATTATGAAAATTGGCATAAGATTCCCATTTTTTGGCTAAAGAAACAGGACAAATATCCCCTCCAGAAATTATTCTTCGAAGATGATGACTAGTTTCTTCTAATTCTAAAGACGATAAAAATAAAGGAACAGTATGAAGGTGAGTAATGGCGTGATCATGTATAAACCTTGATAATTCTTTAGGAGTAGCCTTTATATCATTCCCAATAATATAAAGGCTTGCACCATTTAGTAAGGCTAAAAATATTTGTTCTACAGAGGCATCAAAAGAAATATTCGAAAATTGTAAAATTCTATCGGTTTGATCTATTTCGAATCGTTCTGTTTGTGAGTTAATTAAATTTAAAACATTGCTATGTTCGATCATAACCCCTTTAGGATTACCTGTCGTTCCTGAAGTATATATTATATAAGCTAAATTATTCGAATCAGTGATAATTTCTTTATTTTCAAAACTATACCTCTGCTTAACCTTTCTGAAATTTTCTAATTCTTTTACATTTACAACAAGCTTACAATTACTATCTTCTTGAATGTATTTAATGCGCTCTTCTGGATAATTGACATCTATAGGAACATAAGCTGCCCCCGATTTTAGAACCGCTAAGATTGTAACGACTAAATTTTCATTTCTATCCAGTTTTATTCCAATTAAATCATCGGGTTGAATTGTATAAGTTTCTCTAAGGTATTGTCCTAATTGATTTGATTGTTCATTTAGTTCTTTATAGGTTAATTGCCTTTCTTCAAATACT
>CAKMZM010000372.1 GCA_929200365.1 uncultured Flavobacteriaceae bacterium
GTTTTAAACTGGGATAGGTTTTGTAACAGGTTTTACTCTTGCTATGATGGGTTTGCAGGGTGAGTTTTCGGTGTTTTTTGTGCATTGATCTAGGTATTTAAATTTAATGTGATTTATTAGAACACACCAAAGATAAATAAATGTTCTCAAAATGAACATATATATTCTCTATAATCGATCAATATTGCTAAAAATGTTCTTTTTAGGTACTTTTGTAATAAACTTAGTGATATATGAAGCTTGGTGATAGCTTAAAGAAGTTAAGAGAACATAAAAAATTGACTCAGCAGCAAATGGCTGAGTTAATTCATACTCATAGGACAGGTTATTCTAAAATGGAGAACAATCAGCAGGATGTACCTGTAGATTGCTTAATGATTATTGCCAAAAATTTTGGGATGACGGTTGATGATGTAATTTACTATGCTGATAAAACTGATATTTTAAATGAAGTTTCTGTGGAAGATAAAGCTATTTTAGAGCAATTACATCTTATTAATGAACTCGAAGAAGAAGAAAAAAATATACTCCTTAAACTTATAGAAACTTTTGTCTCTAAAAAACGTTTTAAAGATTATCTCCAAAAAAACATAGCTACTTTATAAACATGCTATTTAGAATAAGTATAAATTAATGATTTTTCGATGATACTTATATGTTACCAATAGTACACATTTGTTACCTATATTTCTCATAAAAAAACCACAACACTACTGCTGTGGCTTTTCTTATATCGTTATCGCTTACTCTTACCGCTACAAAGTTACAAACTTTACGATGGGACGCTAAGTCGGGAGACTTTGTGCAGCTGGCGAATTTTACTTGTTTTTTTACATAGAATGCAGAGCAGAGGAAACTAATTTCATCCTGCGACACCTGCGGATTCAACAATTACACTATTACCTTTTTTCTTTAATTCATACATAATATTTCTCTCAGAATAATGAATATCTCCGTCATCTTCGAATTTTTGCCGTTCTAAAATATCGAGTATTAAATAAGTATCACATTCAACCTTATTATGTTTTAACTCAAAAGAATCAAAATTTTCACTTGTTAATAATTCTCTAAGATTACCTAAATCTTTCTCTTTAAACTTAAATATATCATTATTAGTCTTAGAATTTGAACCTTTCTCCGAAATAGCTTTAAATAACAAATTCAAATTTTCTATATCCTTTTGTGTAAAGCAATTCGCATTTTTTTGCTGTTCTTCATTGTCTGAAAATTCCGTTTTATTGTCTTGAACTATTTCTGCTTTAGTAGCTTCTTTGACATTTTCTTTTTTCACTTCTTGTTTGCAAGAAAGTATTAGGAAAAGAGAGAATGTTAAAATTACAATATTTGATTTCATAACTGTAAATTTATTTATCGTGTAGATTTGTAGCTTCCATCCGCATCTTCTGCCATTTCAGGAAGATCAAAAGATTGAACTTTATATTTTTTAGGTTTCATAATCGCAAACTCTTTACCAATGGTAACAGTTCCATATTTGATTTGTTGAGTTCCTGATTTTCCTGAGCCTTGATTACCTCCTATATAGACATACTTATTTAATTTAGAGTTTTTACCCACAATGAAAGCACAATGCGAATAGTTAAGTACGACTACAGCCCCTACAAAAGCTTCGGTTTCTTCCCCATCTTTCCATCCATCTATACCGTTTTTAAGACTTGTTTTTTTACTTTTATATGGTCCCCAGTCAAAAGCTGCTCCATTCCCTTTGGTGTTTATACCTTTGTATTCTTCTACTTGGTTAAAACACCAATTCACTAAAGAAGCACACCAAGCAGTATTATGATTCCATTGTTTTAAAGTCCCATAATGCGCAGGGGCATAGGTAGTACTCATATGATAATGCTCGGTAATTCTTTCTTTAAGAGGGGATTGATTTTCGTTAATTCCTTTATAGGTTTCAAACTCTTGCAAT
>CAKMZM010000373.1 GCA_929200365.1 uncultured Flavobacteriaceae bacterium
TTAAGTACCTTTTGTCTGCTCATAAAGTATTTTTTGAAACCACTACTAAAGTCTATAAGAGATAAGTTCTTTTCGATGTCAATACTTAGCGACTTTAAAACTCTTTGTATAATATCTTCCAATTCCTCTGTTGACTTTCGGTTCCGATTATCTTCTTCGTTCAAAATTATTGTCAAATGTATTTTATCTGGTGTTACCAAGGTATCAACTTCAACCTCGGTTTCTAAAAAAGGTTGGTCGATAAAGTTTTTAGTTTGAGAATAAGCTTGGAATGTCAAAAATCCAATAAAAAATAAGAGTCTAATTTTTTTCATTTGGTATAACTTAGTTTGTTCGTGATTCATTTTCTTTTGTCGAAATTATAATTTTACTTGATTTCTTAAAAGTCAAAATGAGTGAACAATCTTTTTCAATTAGTAAACTTCCTATTTAATACATTTTTCTCCTATCACCTAAGGTAGCTTTATTTCAAATAGGCAGGCGGAAGCCTTACCATAATGATCAGGTAATCCTTCTGTGTTTTTCAAATCAAAAAGCCCTAAAAAGTCAAACCCAGCCTTTTTATAATGTTCGATAAGCTTTACATTATTGCCAAGTGTGTCTAACCGTATATAATTCTTATTACTTTTTTGGGCATATTCTTTTGACCACTCTACTATGGTTGCTACAAAATTTTTACCTCTAAAATCGGGATTAGTTGCAATACGATGAATATAAATAGCAGCATCGTTATTTTTTTCTTCCCAAATTTGCTCATCGCTATATGTAACAGTCCATACACAAGCAATTTTATTATCAATAGTGAGTTTCCACTGCCTGTTTTCTATAATACTGTCTTCTACTAGTTTTCGTTCAAATTCTGGCCAAACGATAACTCCTTCTTTTGATTTTTGATATGCTGAAGCTATTCTGTACAATCTGTATATTTCATCGATATCCCCAATTCTGCAATTTTCAATTTTCATATTCTTTTCATTTAAAAAATGTGTATTCAAATGTCTAACCATTTTTAAAGTGTTACAACCCAAAAGTTGCTAATGTTTTGTAAGGTTCTAGTTTATAATAACATTGATTAATTTTATCAAAACTCAGTATATCCCATCCCCAGCCCTTCCCAAAAGGAAGGGAGCTAAAAGTCCTTCCTTTTGGGGCGCATAAATATATTGAAATCAAACAAATACATGTTTTTGTAACTATCAACGCTATTATAAACTAGAGCCTTTTGTAAATTTAATGTTCTAACTCTGAATTAATTTTAAATAGAATGTATGTCATTTTAATGACTTGTTTTTTTATTGAGAGTACTGCTTTTGTATTGGATTAATACAATGAATAACCAAAGCATGATAGCAAGTAAAAAATAATAAATAAAAAGAGGTATTCCGACTTCAGAGATATTGAAGATAAAAAATGTAGAAGCTGTACCTGTTGCATGCATAATAAGGGGTAAAATTAAACTATTTGACTTGTCATAGAGCCATACAATCAATATTCTAATAGGAATTAGACCTGCGTAATGAAAGAAAAAGCCAGGTAGAAATTTAGATAATACCAAATTACCAGAACTATCACCAGATCCCCAAATAACTGGAAGGAAATGCCAAGCTCCCCAGAATATTCCAATAATCAAACCTGTCTTTAATACTCCATAGTACTCTCTTAGTTTTGGCGTAGCAAACCCAGACCATCCCAATTCTTCTAAAATACCTCCTCCAACTATTCCATAAATTAATCCATTTAAAATCAAAGTTGTTTTATCATCTGTTGCGATAATATCTGGAATGTATACTTCTGAAAATTGATATAAAATTAAGAGAGAAATAATTGAAAGAACGGGTATAGTCAATATCGCTATGAGATATAATCTATTCCCTAAGTGCCACTTTACTAATTTTTTAAGTAGATCTTTAAACCCTTTTTTACCTTTAG
>CAKMZM010000374.1 GCA_929200365.1 uncultured Flavobacteriaceae bacterium
TAGAAAGCTATTGTATTACTTGTTTGGACGAGGGTTCGAATCCCTCCGACTCCACAAAAAACTCCCAAATCAATAATGATTATGGGGTTTTCTATTTTTGGGTGCTAGTTTAGGTGCTATTTTTATGTTTTAACTACTTAGTTTAATCTTTTGTAAATTAATTGGAGAAACACAAAAGTAGTTTCGAAAATTAAGTTTAGTAAACTAACCAGTTAAATAAGAAATTATCCAGTTATTAGGAATACAAAATTTAACACGGCTTATAAAAATTTATGATTCGATTATTGCATATGTTTCGAATAATTCGTTTATTTACTTCGATTAATAATCCAATTTAACTACTTAATCAAGGTAGTTAAGTATTGTATAACCTTTTATATCATGAAAACTATCGACTATACTAGACCATCGAAAGATGATCAAAAGACTGCTATCGAATCATACAGTGCACTTGAAGCAGTATTAAATGAATTAAAAACAGACACACCGGAAATTGAAATAGAAGAAACACAAGAAAAAATAAAAATACCAAAACATGCTTTGACGTTATTGGCTAAAATACTCAAAGCAACAAGCCAAGGAAAATTTATTTCTATTGTACCTATAGCTACCGAGATGACCACACAAGCAGCTGCAGAATTTTTAGGTTGCTCCAGACCGTATTTGATAAAATTATTAGAAAATGGGGATATTGATTTTACGCTCATAGGAAGACATAGACGGATAAAATTTGAAGATATGGTGAAATACAAAAAACAAATGAAAGCAAAACAAAAACAAGGTCTTATAAATATGATGCAACAGGATGAAGAATTAGGGCTCTATGATTCATAGCGCACGGTTCACTGCAGTGCTAGATACCAATGTAATATACCCTATTATGACTAGGGATTTATTGTTATGGTTCGCATATAAGGATTTATACACCCCAAAGTGGAGCAATCATATATTTGATGAATGGAAAGAAGTCATGCGTCGGAAAAATGTTCCAACAGATGAAATTCAGAAAAGAGTTCAGGCAGTTAATGATAACTTTGGAGATGCTTTAGTCACTAATTATGAAAATATTATCCTGTGCTTGAAACTACCAGACCCGAAAGATTGTCATGTAGTCGCTGCTGCAATAAAGACCAACGCTAATGTTATAGTTACTAATAACCTTAAAGATTTCCCGCAAGATTATCTCAGAACCTTTGGACTATCCATAAAATCAGCTGACGATTTTTTATGCGACATAATTGACCTAAATCCTGACGATGCTCTTGAGGCATTCAGAGAATTAGTATTGAATAAAAGAAACCCTCCATTGGATGAATATGAAGTATTGGATAGGTTCAGAAATTGTGAACTAAAACAAACCGCAGATTTTCTACATTCTCTGATTTAGTCTGATTTTAATAAAAATCTTAATGAAATTCAATAAGCCGATGGAAGAAAAAAAGTACAATATTCAATATTTAGAAAATCTTATTAAAAATCAAACCGGAGAAAGCTTTGAATTAGAGTTTAAAGCAGCTGCAGCTTTAGGTAAATCTGACAATAAAAAAAAGAAATAACTAAATATGTTTCAGCAATTGCAAACTCATCAGGAGGTATTTTAATTTATGGAATTAAAGAAAATAAGGAAAAAACCTTTGCAGAAAATATTGATTCTATTGATAAAACTATATTCAATCAAGAATGGCTTCAACAAGTAATAGGTCGAATTAACCCCAAAGTGGATTCAAAAATATATCCAGTTAATATCAATAAAGATCTTAATGAAGTAGTTTATATTATTGAAATATCCAAAGGAGAAACAGCACATCAAGCCCTCGACAAAAGATATCACAAACGCTATGGCACTATCACTAACGCCACAGGGCAAACTCATACTTTTACCTGTAAAACTTTCATTAAATATTCTTGATCC
>CAKMZM010000375.1 GCA_929200365.1 uncultured Flavobacteriaceae bacterium
AAGCCTTATCGCAGGGTACGACGAAGCCTTATCGCAGGGTACGACGAAGCCTTATTGCAGTATGACGAAGCCTTGGTACCAGATATGGCAGAGCAAACACATTTAAGAACACCTCTAATAACGAGTTTTTAGAGGTGTTCTTAAGATTAAATCACTTCATGTTAAAAAGATATGTATATATTCTAGGTACATAACAAAAATTAACTGTGAATAGTAATACGTCTAATATCAAGACCTCACAGGTCTTAGATACCTGTGAGGTTTGTAAAACAATAATTTAATAGTATTATAATAATCAATTACTTAAATATTTATCCTAGTTTTTTGTCATGTACTTAGAAAATTTCTAGTTGTACTTTCCCAATAGTATTATAATAAAGCCTACTAATTTGTTATTATTAATCCTACTTTGTGATCTTACCTATGATGTTGGTAAAAATGCGTTAGGGATTGCAGTGAAAATCCCACAGCCCGACGAAGGGAGGTGCGAGGAATTGTAACGAAAAGCCCGACCCGATAGGGAAACGCCCTTTGATGACAAAGTAGGATTAGTTTCTATACCCAGCAAAAAAATGAATACAGTTATTGTTGCCAGCTATAAAGAAGCCAACTGTATTGAGAAATATCCTACACGACAAATATAAATAATGTAAAGGGTATGCTAATGCAAACAAGAGAGCTTTGCAACCTATACAAAATCAAACAATTAAACAGCAGACAGTTGTAGTCACCAAAAAGCCTAAAATGAACCGTAAAAAAAATTAAAAAAAATCCTTTACTATACTTGCAAAAATCCCAATCTGTTGTATATTTGCGGCGCTGAAATTATCAAACAGCAGTACAAATATATGAGTAAAGTATATAGGTTAAAATCCTACCATCTCTACTTTTATAGAGTTACGGGCTCGTAGCTCAGCTGGATAGAGCACCTCCCTTCTAAGGAGGCGGTCATAGGTTCGAATCCTATCGGGCTCACTTTTAAGATACAATTTACCAAAGCGAGACAATATTTGTCTCGCTTTTTTTGTTGGTTATTGTTACTTTTATATCGAGGAAATAAAAGATATATGTCCTATATATCATTGTTGGGTGCAATTGGAATGTCTACATATTTCTGTAATGCATAAGCATTTGGAGGAATCGTCAAATCTGAGCCATCAAAAAGATCGGTAGCCGTATGAATTTTCCAACTTCGCTTGTGTACGTCGATGCCAATAAATAACTTTGAGTCTGTAGTATCCTGTGTTTTCATAATAAATTAGTAGTTTGATTCATTATATAAACTTAGGATACTGCTTTTACATGGTTGCTAAAAGTAATGGCAAAAACAGTAATTAATCCAAAGTCAAAGAATAAATTAGAGGTCGTGGCTTAATCTGAAAGCCTGAGCAACAAATCGCCACTACTCTTATACAACAACGTTATAAGCATTACTCAAAATGTTTAGTTTAGGTAACAATTTGGAAGAATAAGACATTCACTTATATAACTAATAGAAAGACGAAGAATAGAAATGAAAAAAATAATTTTATCAATAGGGATTATTGGGCTTACTTTTGGACTAAAAGCTCAAGAAAACAAAATAGAATCTACTGGGAATGTAGGAATTGGAACAATAAATCCAAATTCGAAGTTAGAAATCTCATCTTCTGCTCATGATACTCCTATTTTGAATATTATTTCGAAATCATTCACAGGTGGAAGTCCTGATAATATGTTCCAAATTAGACAGAATTCAGAAGGGGATGGATGGTTACAAATTGGTGATCGGTATACAATTGTGTATATTTAGAAAGTCCGCCAAATTTTTAATTTGGCTTTTAAAAGAGTAAAAATTAAAAACAAAATATAAAAATTCGGCTCTGTGTTAATCCGAAAAATTAGTGTCTTTTTGCACGCTACGTTCCATA
>CAKMZM010000376.1 GCA_929200365.1 uncultured Flavobacteriaceae bacterium
AGCAGGAGATATTGTTTTTTGTAAAGTAAGAGGGAACTGTTTTACTCATTTGGTCAAAGGAAAAAATGCTAAACGAGGATTACTAATCGGTAATAACCGAGGACGCCTTAACGGGTGGACCAAAAATGTATATGGTAAGGTAATTGAAATATTACCAATGCCATAGTGAGAGCGCTGAGAGCGCTTTTTTTGTTTATATACATTACTTATTTATATACTATTTTATCAAAGTAAAACCGAAATGACTACCCGCAACAGAGGAAGAGAAGCTAGTGATGATCGATTGTTTGGAGAGTTGCCGATGCAGAAAAAATTAAAAGCAGCAGCAAAAGATATGTTGTATCTCCTTTCTCACGGTTATGCAGAAAAATCATCTGTACAATTGGTAGGAAATCGTTACAAACTTAATGCGCGACAGCAAAGAGCTTTGCACGGTATGAGTTGTAGTGAGCAGCAAATTGTAATTCGTAATAAAAAAAAGGTAATGCCAAAAATGTTAAAAGGGCAAACCATAGCGATAGACGGATTTAACCTATTGATTATTCTAGAAAGCGCTTTGTCTGAAGCATATATTTTTAAAGGGCTTGATGGATATTATCGAGATGTATCTGGTGTTCATGGCACTTATAAACGAGTTCAAAAAACAGAAGAAGCCCTTTTAATAATAGGAAATACACTTGTAAGTGGGGTACACTGGTATTTTGACGCTCCAGTTTCTAACAGTGGGCGACTAAAAACGACACTTCGGGAATTAGCAGAACAACATCATTTTTTCTGGAAAATAGATTTGGTAAATAATCCAGATAAGGAATTAGCAAGTTCAGAACATATTGTAGTAAGCTCTGATGCTTGGATATTGGATAGAGCACAAAAAAATACAAACTTAGTCGCTTATCTAATTGATCATTATATCCAGAAGGCGAATATAATATGTGCAGAATAACACCAAACAAATACCTTAGGTTGGTATAATACTTCAAAATAAGAGTTCCCTAACTCAAAACTACCATTCACTCATTCTGTGTTTTGTAAAATGATATTGCGCTTTACTTTTGAGTAAACCAATGAGCATATAAATACTTTATCTAGTATCTAAACTTGGAACAAAGGGCAAAAAGATAAAATTAAAAGGAAAAAAATGTAGTATTTAGGTATAGAGAAAAATTTATAGGTTCATTCCTAAAATATATTTGATGGATGTTGGAGGAATAATTTTAGGTTGGTTTAGTGTGTGAAACGGATACGACAAGGGGTAGTCGTATCCGTTTTGATTAAAAAAAGAGCTTTTCATATTAGAAAAGTTCTTTTTCTGGTTAAATGAGGAAATTGGTTACAATGGCATCATCCTTTTTTATTTGGATCAAACCAATCTCCTCTGGCGTTGGTATATACTGTTTTTGTATCTTTACCTATAGCAAGAATTAATTTATAATTCCCAACCTTGTCACCATAAGCTTCAGCGATACTTGCCTTTGGATAATCCTTTTCTACGGCAGCCTTAATAATTTCAGAAAGATTATTTATTTTAATTTGTTTGTAGTCATCCTGATTGATAGAGGCTTCAGTTTTGGTAGTTGGTAATGCTTCTTCAGCTTGTTGTGCAGATACAGTTTGGAGTGAAAATAGCACAACACCTATAGCAGTTATGACACTTATTTTTTTCATGTTTCAGAATTAATTTGATTATTCTTTATTCTTTATAAGAGAAATTATTATTCCAGAATATGAAAAAAATTGTTTTTTGTATAAAAAACTGATTATTAGTTAATTATGTTTTTGGTATTTTTGATTCATTATTTAAAAACTGTTGATATGAGATACCGATTGTGGATTTATTTCACACTTAGAAAAGATGTAGAAGTATAGATTGTGTTGGGTGTACGACAAATTTCCCTTTTCAAAGATATTG
>CAKMZM010000377.1 GCA_929200365.1 uncultured Flavobacteriaceae bacterium
CTTCATAAGAAAAGAAAGTAACTGTCTCTATTATATCGCATTTTATAGTTGATCTGGTATTACAATTATTTTAACCAAACTGCAATAGCTCAAATTTGGGCTATTCAAATTTGATATTAAAATCAAGCATATCAGTTAGTTTGAGTCGATTTTGTATTAAACGATAAATAATGCGGGTTAATTCCTGTTTATCTCTGAAAACTTGTGTATATTTTTATTTTCAAAGTCAGTTTATATTGTGTTTAAACATGCTTATAGAGGAGAGGGGCTTTCATAAAAGGTTTAGAATTGATATAAAAGCGCATTAATATTCATACCTGCACCAACACTGGCAAATAGTAGGAGATCTCCTTTTTTAATTGATTGATTTTTTATTTTCCCTTTTAAGATAAGATCTAAAAGAGTAGGGATAGTGGCAACACTGCTATTTCCTAATTTTTGAATACTCATAGGCATAATACCATCAGGTACTTTTTGATTGTATAAATCATAGAATCTTTTGACAATAGCTTCATCCATTTTTTCATTGGCTTGATGAATAAGTATTTTTTTAATGTCGAGAAAATCAAAATCAGTTTTATCAAGGCAATATTTCATAGCTTTAGGAACTTGATTTAGAGCAAATTCATATATTTTTCGCCCATGCATTTTAATATACCTATTTTGATCGTTAGAGATGTTATTATATGTTTTTCCAAAAAACAAAAAATTACATTCTTCTAATGTATAAGACGCACTTGTCGAAGAAATTATACCGCCAGAGTCATGTGTGTTTTCAAGTATTACAGCCCCAGAACCATCAGAATAAATCATAGAATCCCGATCATGTTTGTCTATAACACGTGATAAGGTTTCTGCCCCAATAACGAGACATTTTTGAGCCATATTGCTTTTTAGAAATGATTGAGCTTGTATAACTCCTTCTATCCAACCAGGGCATCCAAAAAGCATATCGTATGCTACGCAATATGGATTTTTTATTTTTAACTTATGTTTTACTCTAGCTGCTAGACTAGGTACTGTATCTCCTTGAGAAGAGTTCTTATCTACATCACCAAAATTATGAGCTACAATGATGTAATCAAGAGTTTCGGGATCAATTTTAGAGTTTATAATTGCTTTTTTTGCAGAAAGAAATGCTAAATCAGAAGTGTTTTGATGATCAGAGGCATATCTACGTTCTTCAATACCAGTGATTTTTTTAAACTTATCGATTATAGAAGTAGTGTTATGCTCTATTAATGTTTTATTTTCAGTAAAGAATTGATGATTAATAAAGTTATTGTTTTTTTCGATTTTATTAGGGATATAGCTCCCTGTGCCTGTTATTTTAATATTCACTGTTCTCAATTATAATATTATGGATAACGAAGGTAGATAATAAGAATTACTTTGTTATGTATACATAGTAGATGTTACGATGCCCAGCTTTTTTGTGATTCATTAAATTAGAAATCGATTAGGGGTTATACTATCTTTAATAGCATAACTGTTACAATGGATAAAGCTCTGGTTTTGATAAGATGTGCTTTTTCTCCTTTAAAATTACGATCTACTGTTTTTTGAAATAGAGATAACCAGATATCAAAATGAATTTTTTCTAACTTTTTTTTACTACTTAAATTTTTATGAATCTGCATCACATTTTTTTTGTAGTTTCCTGTCCTAAATAATTGCTGTTCCCAAAAGTCAGTAATTTCAGGAATATGCTCTTCGAGATTAACTTGTGCAATTTCAGTAAAAAATATACCTATTATGGGATCTTTAAAAGCATCTTTGTAAAAAGCGTTCATTAAAAACTCTATGTCTTGTCTGGAAGCAATATCTTTCATGCGTTTATGATTTAGTGTTTTTGATCAGGTTTATGCTGATGTAGAATTAGTATAGAATTGTATGATAAT
>CAKMZM010000378.1 GCA_929200365.1 uncultured Flavobacteriaceae bacterium
GGGGTTAACTTATATTTAGTGCCATTATCTCGTTGATAATACAGGCTATTGTTTTCAATGCTCACAACTCTAGTGCCAGCATAACTTCCTGTGTAAGATTGAAGAGTGGCTGTTTCAATAAGTACAGGTTCTAGCAATGCCTTAAGTCCTTTTAAAGTCCATTTATAGAATTTTTTAAGCTTAGTATCTTTACTTTTTTCTAATAAGACTTCTATTGCTTTAGTTTGTGCGATTCCCAACGCTTGATTAGATGGTACTTCTATATCTGGAGTTACTCCGGTACCTTCCCAGTTCTTTTTTGTAATTGGGTTAATAGCCCTTCCTCGAGGTGTCCACATTTTAAATTTGTCTGTGACATTCAGTATCTTACCCGTATGAGCTCCCCCTCCTGTTTGTTCTCCAATTATGGTTGCTCTTTTTAAATTTTTTAAATTATAAGAAAATCCTTCGGCAGCAGAGAACGTTTTTTTGCTGGTAAGAATATACAAATCAACATTGTGCATCGTTTTACCTGGAACGTAGGGCTGTGTCCAACTCTCACTATTTTCTTGTGTAGGTCGAAAATAAAAACTATTAAGGAGGACTGGCTCATTAGTAAAAAAATAACTAGCTAGTAATTGTATCATATTTGGCCATCCACCTCCATTATTTCTCAAATCTATGATTAAAGCATCTACATTACTCAAAAAGTTCATAGCTGCAACCGCAGTTTCTCCTGCGTAATTGGTGTTTTCAAATTTGCGGAGATCTAAATAACCAATATTTCCATTTAGGATTTTAATTTCTTTAAAGCCGAAATTTCCTCTTCTCATTTTTTCAATCTTCGACTGTTCTATTTTTAAGCTATCTTCTCTTGTGATGTTCTTTCTTTGCTTTGAGTTTGGATCATAAATTACTTTGAGGTGTAGATCATGACTTATCGCTCTTAAATCTTTTGTTAGCCGATCTGCAAAATTATTTCCATCTGTTATTGTATTGTATAGCTTAGATTTTGAGTTTTTAGCAAGCATCTCAACCATACTGTTTGCTACTTTAGGGAATACATAGTTTTTTTGAAGTATTTTGGAGATTGAATCAACTACGATTTTCTTTTCCTTATTGGTTATGTTTTCTAATGGTTCTTGCGAAAAGGCATTGTCTGTACACGTTATACAAAGAATTAAGAATACAGATATCAGTACTTTAGTCATAGTTATTTTGATTTGCAATTGTCTATTATTTTGGTTAAAATATTTTTTAGTTGGTTTATCTCATTATCAGAAATTCCTTTAAGAGCGGATTCTCTGTTTGACAAAATAATAGAACTGGAGTCTGTAATTGCCTTTTTACCTTTGTTTGTAATACTCAAATTGTATTTTCTTCTATCTTTTAGATTTACAGTTCTTTTTAAATACTCCTTTTTTATCATCAATTCAATCATTCTTGTCACTGAAGCATTGTCTTTGAATATCAATTTTCCTATTTCATTTTGGGAAAGTTCAGGGTACTTATTTATAAATATTATTAAAAGAGCTTGGTCAATTGTTAAGTTCTCAATTGTTTGATTCAGATTTCGTTGTGCAAATCGTCTGTATCCTTTTATAGCTCTCTCTATGGTATAGAAAATAGTTTGTGAGGGCAATTTCATCATCATAATTATATTTGATGTAAATATAGTTGATATATCAATTATATTGTAAAAAAATCAATATTTTATCAAATTACACCTAATAACTACCCTTATAACGTACCAGGTAGGTCAACGTTATAGTGGTAGTTATTTAATTTATAGAGGTGTCAACTTAAGCACTTATTTTAATTTTTTGATAATCAACACTTTCATGTTTAATCATTCTATTAATTAGGTTATCAAAAATTGTTCTTTCAATTTGTCTGTGGTAAGCTTATTTATATGGGTATT
>CAKMZM010000379.1 GCA_929200365.1 uncultured Flavobacteriaceae bacterium
TCCTGCCGAGGTCACTAAAAAACTCCTTTAAACACTGGTTTTAAAGGAGTTTTTTGTTTTTTGGTGACAGATTTGGTGACAGGATTATTTTATATATTTTTTGAAATATCCTATTCTATAAAGATAATCGTTGCACAACTTATCATAATAAAATCTAGCCTTATCTCCTTTTGGCATATTTTTTATAATATTTAAAGTGACTACATCATCATCTATAGTGTCATCAGAAACATTTTCTTCGTCTATAACTTTTCTAAAATTTTCAAAAAGCTTTTTAGCAATTTCTTTTGGTGTCATAAGTCAATAATTTACTTAAACAAATATTTTATTTACTCGTAAAAATAAAGCTTAATAGCTTCATTTTCAAAACTATTGAAATTATTGAGTACATGTTTTTTTATGACAATTGAATAAAACAAGTATCGTTTTATTTAGTTTCTATTCCTAATTCGTTTAGCTATTAATTCTACGCCTTTTCTTTCTCCTGTCTCAATGTAACGAGTAGCTATAGTATTGCAACCACTGCATTTACCTCTAAGAATTACATCGTTTAAATTATTCAAATACGGCTTGTATTGTACTAATTTCTTCGATTCTACTCCACAAGTACAGAATATAGATTCTAAAAAGATATCTAATTGATCCCATGATTCCATTAACATCTGTCTTAGATGTAGAGGACCTATTTCTATTTCGTCTTTACCTAATATATGCTTCTCTCTCTTTCTCATCTTATTCCTTCAATAATTCTTTCAACTTCTTCTTACTTGGCAATACAGTCTTATACTTACTCGCAAATATCTGTTTATTATCTTCTGGCAATGTATACTCCACAACCGCTTCACTTTTATTCTGGCAAAGAATAATTCCTATTGTCTTATTTTCATCTTCTAGTCGGATCTCCCGATCGTAATAGTTTACATACATCTGCATCTGCCCAATGTCCTGATGCTTTAACTCTCCTATTTTCAAATCTATCAAAACAAAAGATTTTAGCAACCTATTATAGAATACCAAATCAATTCTAAAATGTTTATCATCAAAAGAAATTCTTTTTTGCCTGGCAACAAATGTAAATCCCTTACCAAGTTCCAATAAGAAATGTTCTAACTTATCTATGATTTCATGTTCCAGATCAGATTCAGAATATGCTGCTTTTTCTTGCAAGCCTAAAAATTCTAATACGTAAGGATCTTTTACAACATCTGCAGGCTTTTCTACTATATGACCTTTTACTGATAATTGCATTATTTCATCTTTATTTCTACTTAAAGCTAATCTGGTATACAATGCAGCATCATATTGTCGCTGCAACTCTCTTACACTCCAATTGTTATTTATAGCTTCTATTTCATAGAATTTACGTTCATTTTCATCATCAATACGCATTAATTTTAGGTAATGTGTCCAGCTTAAAGAAAACTTCTCAGAAGATTTCCGAATCACTGTCTCGGATTTTGAATATTCCAGAAAAAATTTTCTCATGTTTTCAAGATTATCAACAGAAAAACCTCTTCCAAATACCTTTGTCAACTGTTTGGATAAATCCTTAAGTAAATGCTTTCCATATTCCGCTCGTTCTTTACCTCCTTGTTCTTCTTCTACGATAATTCTTCCTATTTCAAAATAGGTCAAAACCATCGTTTTATTGACCGTTTGAACGACTTGATTTCTTGCCGACTGTAATAGTTCTACAATTTGTGAGTATAACTTTGTATTTTTTGGTTTATTGATCATTTGTAATGTAAAAAATGATTAGTCAAACTATCTTTTCTTTTTTCTGGCTTTCTTCTTCTTTTTGAGCACTTCTTCTTCACGCAATAAATCCCTAGCGTAATCTACAGACATACAACAAATATTACCAA
>CAKMZM010000380.1 GCA_929200365.1 uncultured Flavobacteriaceae bacterium
TCTTCACGCAATAAATCCCTAGCGTAATCTACAGACATACAACAAATATTACCAAAAGAATCCTCCCCATTAGCTTGTAATTCGTATGCATTAATGAAATTATGATAGGCTTTAATCGCTTTTCGACTATTCTTTGCTTCTAATAAAATCCTGTACGAAGATACTCGATATTCTTCAGCGAAGATATCATTCACATATTCTTCTAGCACTTGATCTGGTATCGAAACTTCTTTATCAAGCTTTGAATTAAATTCTTTTCTTCTTTCTCTAGAGTTAGCTCTACCAGTAAGATTTCTTAATTCACCTTTTTTATATACATTATAATCATCTTGATTTGTTGCAGGGTTGGCACTTAATGAATCTCCATTTTCATCTGGTTGATATAACCAGAAACCTTTTTTCAGTTTCTTTTTTGTTTTTCTTGGTAATCTAAATTTCTTAGTCATTTCTTTTTCTTTTTAACAAGTACCATATATTCTAAAAGATCTTGAAGTTGTTTAGTATTCTTAAATCTAATTTCTAGATATCGTTTAGCAAAAAAAGCTGGTATAGAATAAAAAAACGCCTGAATAATAAGTACTACAGCTATCAAAAACATTAATAAATACTTCATTCGATTAACCTCACGTTGATCACCTTCCTTTACTTTTTTTACTTTATCTAATATATCTGTAAAAAAGTCTACCTCAAGGTAAATCTTCACAAATTCGAGTAAAGAAACGGAAATTGCAACAACTAATATCCCAACAACAAAAACCAAAAAAGAAGCATTAATAGCCTCTCTATGCCTTAAACTATCAATAATAAAATCTGGTTTAAAATCAATATTATTTTCCTTGAGGAATTTCTTTGTTTTTTTTGTTCTAAGCTTTAATATACTGAGAGACAAACCATCATCTCCAATTTTGACGTTATTACCTTTTTCAAAAGCTTTATCAATCATAGCATCTCGCTTAGAAAAATAATTATATAAAAACCCTTTCTTTTTATCTCTGATTAACAAGTTAGCGTCTAGAACAATTATTAATAACAGGATTATTGCCAAAATTGGAAAAAAATTAAACAATAAAATTGAGAAAAGAAAAACCCCAAAATACAAAAAGATCAGATTATGATAAATTTTTTGCCAGAAACTAAGATTTTTTGTTACTAGTTCTTTGTATGCTAATTTATTCTTGAAGAAATTTTCTAGCTTATTGATCATCTTTAAAGTTTTTAAGTTAGGTTAAATGGTTTCAAAACACATATTTAATCCAAAAAAGATATAAAATCAACTCACTAAATCCATATATTATTTTAAAACATTACTCTTTTGTTGTATTATTAATTTTACTTCTTCATAAGAAATAGGATAAAAATCATGACAATCCACACCTACATCTAAGGCAGTATTCCTATTGAAATTAGTTAGTTTACCATGAGAGTGTCCAAAAAGATGATAAGAACCACTATATTTTCCTTTCCAGGTCATTAGTGGGTAGTGTATCATAACTATTAATTGATTGTTGGCAGAACCTAGATCTGGTAATTTTAATTCATGGTAGTCTTTAATCCATTCAAAACGTTCTTTACAATTTCGGTTCAAATCATCGTGATTTCCTCTTATCAAATAAATTTTTCCTAATCGTTCAAGGATTTCTGCTAGCCTACTAGAAGCCATTAGCCCAATATCACCAAGATGATATACAATATCATTCTTTTTTACTTTCTCGTTCCATTTAAGAATCATAGTTTCATTCATTTCTTCGATTGATTTAAAAGGTCGTTTGGCATGTTTAATAATTCCTTTATGTCCGAAATGATGATCTGATGTAAAAAATATAGTACTCATTTTTTTGATTATTATATTGGCTTAGTGAAG
>CAKMZM010000381.1 GCA_929200365.1 uncultured Flavobacteriaceae bacterium
ATAACTATATTCTTAAATTCGAGAACTCAACCACTCTTTAAATTGATAAAAATTCTGTGGAGTTACACCATGACCAACAGGAAATTCATTTAATGAACTTTCTATACCAAGTTCTGAGAGTATAATAGGAGCTTTACGAGCCCAATCTATAGGAATAACCTGATCGAGACTACCATGTGAGCAATATAGATTAAGGGTAGAGAAATCATTTGCCTTATAGTTATCAACCAAAACCCCTTGATTTATATATCCGCTTAATGCAATTACATTTTTTATTTTTTTTGGGTATGATAGTGCAACCGCATAACTAAGAATGGTTCCCTGGCTAAATCCAAGAAGTGTAACATTATTTTTATCCAAATTATAAGCGCTTATAGCTTCATCAATGAAATTCATAATTTTATCTCTTGACTCTATGGCTTGTTTATCATCACTAAATTTTCCCCCTTGGTTTTCATCAAAATAAATTGCATACCACGCATTACCATACGGTTGCATAGGGTATGGTGCTCGTACTGAGATAATAAATAAATCTTCTTGTAATTCTGTAGCAAAAGAAAAAAGGTCATTTTCATCACTACCATATCCATGAAACATGAATAAAACAGGAGTCTTTTCTTTTTTTATTGTAGGTTCTTTAATGATATGATATAGTGATAGAGTTTTAGTTTTCATAATATTATTTCAATTAGTAAATGAATATAATCCTTACATGTCTTACAGTTACACATCAATGAAATCGTATTTTAGCACTTTGTACTTTTAACCTATCTCTAAGATATGATCATATAAAGATTTTATCGACCGACTTGTTTTTATTTTAAGATTTTCAAAAGTAAATCTTTTGTCTCTTTTTTTCTATGTATATGATAAAAAATAATTATTCTTGCCTTCAATTAATCTTAGCTTATTTTGGGAGTAATATATATAACGAAACCAAGTTTTTTAAGTAAGTAAACCAAAAACATGATTCAAAAATGTTAGCTTTTATCAAAGAAATCATCAAGAGAGTATTTGTGACTGTAGGAAGTTTCGATAGAGGGTCTAATGATTTATATTACTCATTTAGTAATTTTAGTTAGATACATGAAAAAAGCTATATATTATATGCTTCTTAGTGCTGTATTTTTTACAGTAATGAACTTATTTATAAAACACTTAGCACACTTTGGAGGGGCACAATTGGTATTTTTTAGGGCATTTGGATCATTGTTTTTTACAATGAGTTATTTATTATGGCATAAGATTCCACTATTAGGAAATCAAAAAAAGTTGTTGGTCTATAGAGGTTTAGCAGGATTAACTTCAATGGGGTTATTTTTTATTTCAGTTAATTATCTTCCAATAGGATCTGCTGTATCGTTACGGTATTTATCGCCAATTTTTGCTACTATATTTGCTATTTTTTTTCTTAGGGAACAAGTCAAATCGATACAGTGGTTATTTTTTTTTATGGCTTTTGTTGGAGTTTTAATGATCAAGGGATTTGATCCTAATGTTAATTCTTTTGGTCTGTTGTTAATACTGAGTTCAGCAGTATGCAGTGGAGTAGTATACGTGCTCATTAGTAAAATAGGTAAAGGAGATCATCCTGTAGTAATTGTCAATTATTTTATGTGGATTTCTGTAATAATAGGCGGAGTTCTTTCTATTTTCAGTTGGACCACACCCATAGGAGTAGAGTGGTGGTGGTTACTTAGTCTCGGAATCTTTGGGTATTTCGGACAATTATTTATGACCAAAGCATTTCAGTCTCAAGCAACAAATAAAATAGTATCTCTTAAATATGTTGAAGTAATTTTTACAATGATTGCAGGAGTATTTTGGTTTTCTGAAATATACCCCATCCTAAGTATTA
>CAKMZM010000382.1 GCA_929200365.1 uncultured Flavobacteriaceae bacterium
GCTAGTTTTGGATTTGGAGATGTAAACGCTTGTGTTATCTTTAAAAAATACATGTAAAATAGCATTGAAAATAAAGTATTGAATCAATTCAAATTTAGATTATGACAAAAGAAGAATTACTTTCTAAATTAAAAACAATTATAACGCCATATGTGCAAAATGAAGAAAGGCTTAATACCCTTACCGAAAACACTGATTTTATAAAGGATTTGGAAATTAATTCTGCAAATCTGGTAGATGTAGTACTTGATGTAGAAGATGAATTTGATATTGAGATTGATAATGAGTCGATGGAGAAAATGTTAACTATTAAGGCTTCAATAGCTGTGATAGAGAATAAATTAGCATCAAAATGATTGGTAATGATATTGTAGACCTTCAATTGGCCAAAACCCAGAGTAACTGGCAGAGAAGAGGGTGGCTTCAAAAGATATTCACAGTGAAAGAGCAGCAGCATATTTTTATTTCAGGTAATAAAGAATTACAAATCTGGATATTTTGGAGCATGAAAGAGGCTGCATATAAAGCTCACCAACAACGATTTGGTTTTTTTCCTAGGTATAACCCCAAAAGTTTCCAATGTACGCTAAAAGGGGCTGTGAATGTGAATAATGAGACTTATAAGATTGTAACAGAGATTCAAAATGGTTATGTACATAGTATTGCAATGCTATCTCATATAGATTATCTCTCTTCGATATATACAAAAAGAGTAGATTTGTATAAGAAGTTGAAGAGAAGTATTGCTCAAAAACTAAATATAGACTCATCATTGATCTATTTTCAAAAGGATTGCAAAGGAATTCCAAGAATAAAAATTGACCAAAAAACAATGCAATTGCCAATATCGTTAACGCACCACGGAAAATATTCGGCATTTGTCGTTTCTGTATAGTTTTATACTATGGCTGTTATGCAAATTATCTAAGAATAGGAAAATAGAACTGTATCTTTAATTTATTCTTTTTACGTTCATCATGAATATTTATACCAAAATCACTAGAGTAAATGGTTGTTTTGCCTAGTATTTTTTTATTCTCAATAGAGAATGTAATAATAACTTCTTTTTGCACTCCCTTAATAGTAAGATTCCCTATAACTTTATAGGTATTAATGCCAAAAGAGACCACATGGGTGCTCACAAAGCTTATTTTAGGGTATTTCTTTTTATAAAAGAATTTTTCCCACATTAGATGATTATCACGAAAAAAATTATCGGTATCTAAAGTTTTTACAAGAGCAGTGCCAATAAAAGTGGCATTGTCGGGGTCTTTGGGGTTAAAGTTAATTTTAAAATCCAATCCCGAAATAGTACCCAAAATCTTATCTTGAATAAAATCAAAAGATATTTTTGATTTTTCTTTATCAAATTTGAAACCTTGGAAATCATTAATTAAGGTGTAATGTACTGTTGGATTACTTAAACTAGGTAAATCTACCAGATTTGGAATAATCTCTTGCCCAAATCCCTGCATATACATAATCATTAAGTAGAGAAAAGTTCTCATAAGGATAATTATAATTCACTAAGTTAAAAATAATCAAGAATCATTCCAAGGGTTTATTTTGCAATACTACTGAAGGATTGTTCGTACGTATCATAAAATAAGTATAAAGTATTATTAATAAGGGGTTAAAAACTAAAAAAAAATGATAAATTAGGAATAAGTTAGTTGTTAGTCGTCTGATTTGTTAAAACGTACCATTATGAGCAGAAAAGAAAAACCTACTAGAAAAAGACGATTTGCAGATTTCCAGAATAAATATCGTAGATCTTCTAATTTTGGATATGGATCAAAACGAGATCAGTATGCTATTGCTGGAAATGGGGATTTATCTATGCCAGA
>CAKMZM010000383.1 GCA_929200365.1 uncultured Flavobacteriaceae bacterium
AGCAGTCTGTGTTCTGTACAACGGTCTGGCAGTCGAGTAGGAAAAGGGGAATTTCGCCCCAAGTCTCTTCCAGAACTGTACGCGATAGTCTTCCATCATACGACTCTTGTTATACAAATCTAAGCGATTACGTTAATATGTAAAAATTGCCAATGGTAAAATAAGCTAGGATATTGTTTCCTAACAGTTGCTAACCATTTATAGCCTTTTCTTATACTGGTTTTGTAACGCTTATACTCTTTTGCAATTTTTGGCTTGTGTGGTGGCTGAAGCGAATTGCAAATGTGTTATGGTTTTATGCTGTTGGCTCAACTTTGAATTCTATTAGTTTACATTCAATTAGACCTACAGGATTATCAGGGTCATTTATATTAACATCCGTTATTGTCAAACCTTCGCTTTGTTCTAACCGATTTATTGATTCGTCAGGAAAACTAACAAACTTACTTTCTGGAATAATGGCAAAACATTGAAATCTTTTACCATTTTCATAATTATGGATGTAATCAAACACTTTAAAAGGTGGTTGAAGTAGCCACATTCCTCTAATTCTTAAATTAGTTATTCCTAATGGGTCAACTTTATTTACTCTTCCAATCTCATTTGTCTCCGAAAATTCGACATCAGGCATTTCATCAATATTTGTTGCAATGTCATTTTTTAAAGAAAGATAGGTTTCTTCAGACGCTGAGTAAATGTCGCCATAAACAAACCATAAAGATGAAAGATGATTAGTTTTTTTAGGTATGTGACCAATAACATAAATAAATTCTTTTTCAGTCCATTCTTCACACTCAACACATTTTTTTGTAATAAATGAGCTGTCTGATTTTAAAGTTTGTTTGGGATGAGAACTATTTAATTGTAATTCAGTTGTAAGTGACTCAATTTTTTTCACTTCAATCGCAGGACCATTCCTTAACATAAGATCTGGTGGGTTTCTTTACTACCTTGAAATGAAAATACTTCTTTATACTTTAAGTTTCTTTTATTTTTGTCAGGTTCATCAAACATATTGGCAAAAGAATCCTTTATGAAAGCTTCAAGACCTTCTCCCATATTATTTGCTCGATTGTTTCCAAATGTTATGTCTTTAATTTCTAATTCATCTCGCTGGGAAATATTATAAATTGCGTCTAAAATATTTATCATACTGCTATTGCTTCCTTTACTTTTTTAGTTTGTTTTACTTTTTTGGTTGTGATTTCATTAGCTTTTATTTGTTTCATAATGCTCTCCCCTAAAAATTTTGCTAAATTAACTGGCACAGCATTACCAATCATCTTGTAACCTGCTGCAACTTTTTTGTAATGAAAAATAAAATCATTAGGGAAAGTTTGAATTCTTGCACATTCTCTAACACTCAGCCTTCTATACAAATGTTCTTTTCCTGGAACAAAAATTCTCTTATTCTTTTCTATAAATTTCATTTTTGGGGCTTGTGGATGAATAGGTGCGTGTCTTCCACCTGCTTGAATTGTATAGGATTGTTGATCCCAACTTCTTACTCTATTTCTTGACATAAAGATTGTAGAAAAACTTCCAATCATATATTCGTGATTTGGAACTACACAATTATCTCCATTGGTATTGTTGTATTCTAAAGCTGGCAGAACACCTTCTTTTAAATCAGATATAACTTCTTCAAGCGGTATTTTTGGAAAAGTTTCATTTGGGAATTGATATTTAAAATTCAAGTCTTTTCTAATTCCAATAAAGAAAACTCTTTTTCGGTCTTGCGGAACGTTATAATCAGATGCGTTTAACATTTGAAAAGAAAGTTCGTAACCAACTCCTGCATTTCTAAAAAGATCTTTAATTCCTTCTAAAGCTTCACTATGTTTA
>CAKMZM010000384.1 GCA_929200365.1 uncultured Flavobacteriaceae bacterium
ATTTTGCTTCAGCTATTAATAATAATTCCTCTTCATTTGTAAATCCACTTACATTTTTATTTTCTAAAAGCAAGTGTCCATTATCTAAAGTTACATTGACCAAAGCAGATGGTCCATGACAAACTGCTCCGATAACTTTATTGGATTGATAATAGTTTTTTACTATTAATTGAATTGCTTCATTGTTTGGAAAATCAAACATAGCACCTTTTCCTCCTACAAAAAAAATAGCTTTGTAATCTTCTGAAACAACATCTTCTATTTTAATTGTGTGACTTGTTTTGTATTGTGCGATTGAATCGTTTAAAAATGCAAAATCGTATGCTCCCATATCCTCATCATCAATAACTACAGGCGGATTACCTCCTTTTGGACTTGCAATATCTACTTCAAAACCATTTGCTTCAAAAGTATAATAGGCGCGTGCTAATTCTGATAATTCATAACCAGTACTTTTATTACTATCTCCCATTACACCTGTACTTGTTACTACTGCCAATATTTTACCTCTTATTGGCACAATGTTTTCAGACAAATACGATAAATTTTCAATTAAAGTAGCTTCAACTTTGATATCTCTAGGCGGAATTAAACTTTTAAACCAAAATCCAAAAGAAACAATAATAACAATTAGGCTAACAAAAAAAATAGATACCCATTTAAGAATTCGATATTTTTTAAACATAACATTTTATTTAAATTTTTGACTAAATAACAAAGAGATACTTATAAATGCTGTTCAAATGATAATTCTGTCAGAGTAAAAGATTATTTTGGAAGTTGAATAACATAATATTCCTATTCCATATACATTTTCACTTCACTCCTATTGTCACTTGGAGCAAAGCGTATTGCATTACATTTTTCAAAAGAATTTTTTTGAAAGGAAAAAATGAAGGAAGATTAATATTAGTAAAGCTTTTTACTGTTCTATGCTATGCCATTTTACAGTTCTAAAAACTTATATAAACTATATTCTATATCCTAGGATAATTCTATTCCATAATAATTTAGTTACTATGTGAGGGCATCATAATTAAAGAAAACATATCTAAGGTGTAGAAAATTAGATTTAATAAACTACGCTAATTTCCTTTTTAATTCATTTAGAGAAATGTTGGTGTTGATCAAATTAGTTATCACTTCTTTACGAAATTCATCCAGATCATCATAGTCATAATATTTAGCCCACTTGTAGGTTTCTAGGAGGTTTTTAATTTGTTTAATGAGCTTTCGGGTAGCATCGGCAGAACGCAATACAGCAACCTGATCATAATTAGGATTGTCTTTATGCATATAACTCACTTTTTTGGATTCAAAATCGACCGAGATATAATACGCGTCTACATCTGGATCCAGATTTTCTCTAAAATCTCCCCATTCTGCAAATCCTAATCGCAAATCATCTATCTCTGGAGGAAAATCAGAGACTAGTCTCCATTGGCATTTTGCTGCTCTACCCCAATGGTTAGACATTCTATATACCCCATATTTTGTATAATAATAGGTACTCCCCGACTCACTTCTATAATTTGGTTTTCTTCTTGAAATTTCGCGTAAGGCAGCTCCTCTGAATACGCAATATGTTTTATTAAAAAAGTTATACCGAGTAAATACTTTAACCTGTTCTTTTTTCTGATGTTCCAAACGCTTATTTTTTTCCCTGTCGCAAAGAAATCACAATTTTTCTAAAAAATAAAAACAAGTTTTTAACATCTTTTTGTAAACTGTTTTTTTGCTATTATTCCTACTTTGTCTTCTAAGGGCGTTCCCCATCGGGTCGGGCTTTTCGTTACAATTCCTCGCACCTCCTATCGTCGGGCTGTGGG
>CAKMZM010000385.1 GCA_929200365.1 uncultured Flavobacteriaceae bacterium
GTAACCACTTGCCACAGAGTTTTAAACTGGGATAGGTTTTGTAACAGGTTTTACTGCTGCTGTGATGGGTTTGTAGGGTGAGTTTTCGGTGTTTTTTGTGCATGATCGAAAATTGTTGATAAAAAGTTTAATGTCAAGTATTATTGACAAATATACAACTTGGTTTTCATTTCACAAACAAACAAATACTTCTTTTGTCAAAAAGAATTACCTAAATTTGCTTACAACTAGCATTTACGCTTGATATACACCAACTATGTTAGACATCGGAAGTAAAATAATACAACTTAGAAAAAAGAAAAATTGGTCACAAACCGATTTATCTAAAGAAATTAAAGTTTCTAGAACTATTATAGGAAACTATGAGCGTAACGAGAATATGCCATCTGTTGAGATTCTTTTAAAAATAGCTAAAGCTTTTGATGTATCGGTTGATTTTTTAATAGGGGAAGCCGAAGCATCTAACTTAGACAAAGCTGTCTTACAACGTATTTATGACATTGAAAAGCTAGACGAGGACACTAAAAGCAAACTCTTCTTTTTGATTGATAACGTAATCCAGAACTTTAAAACAAAACAGGCTTTTTCTTCTTAAAAACATAAAAACCACAACAATAACTGCTGTGGCTTTTCTTATATCGTTATCGCTTACTCATACCGCTACCAAGTTACAAACTTTACGATGGAACGCTAAGTCGGGAGACTTTGCGCAGCTGGGCAGATTCTAACCTGCTAGTTGCGTTATGTCTTTTACAAATAACTTTCTTTCTTTTTGAACAAAACTTATCTGTATTGATCTTTCGATTAAGTGCTCTGTATCTTCATCCTTATATAACTCATATGAAACAATAAAGGCTTGAATAATCTTACAGTTATCTAATTTCTCCCCTAAAGCTAGGTTTGTAATATCGTATTCATTAAATAAGCTGCTCACAATTTCAGAATCGAACTTTAAAGCAGGATTGTTTTTATTGTTATTCCATTCTGATTTCTCACTAAAGATTCTTTTAATTTCTTTTTTTATTAATATAGAATCATTGAGAGTTAAGCAAGGTAATTCTAATTTCTTCTCAGTTTTTTTTGGTTTTACTTCGTGAATTAAATTTTGGGGTTTTAAAGACGTACTTTCTTTATTTTTTTTGCAAGCAAAAAGTATAAATAACCCAATTACAATTAAAAAATATGTTTTTTTCATAACTTTATTACCTAGTTGATTCATAATTACCATCTGCATTCTCTGCCATTTCAGGAAGATCATAAGATTGGACTTTGTATTTTTTAGGTTTCATAATGGCGTATTCATTACCAATAGTAACAGTACCGTACCTTATTTGTTGTGTTCCTTTTTTTCCAGAACCTTGATTACCACCTACGTAGACATACTTATCTAATTTAGAGTTTTTGCCGACTATAAAAGCGCAATGAGAGTATTTTAAAACAACTACTGCACCTATGAAAGGTTCGGACTTTTCTCCTTCTACCCATCCATCACCGAAAGAAGCACTTTTTGCTTTAGCTTTTGAATTCCCTGCGGGACCCCAATCAAAAGCTAAACTGTTAGCACCAGAGTTAATGTCTTTGTAATCATTTGTCTGTTCAAAACACCAGTTAACAAAAGCAGAACACCAAGCATCATAATGTTTTCCTGATTTAAAAAATGATAAATCAAAATACTCAAGAATTTTTTCTTTAAGAGGAGATTGATTTTCGTTAATTCCTTTATACTTTTTATACTCTTCTAACGCGATATCCATCCACGGCGGCGTTGTAGGCGCGGTCAAGAGTTTCATATGCTCTACAAAAG
>CAKMZM010000386.1 GCA_929200365.1 uncultured Flavobacteriaceae bacterium
AAAAAACAATTACGTTAAGTAAATGTTAGTTTATCGTTACCAAATTTATATAAATATGTACACTTCGTATTAAGTAGTATATTTATCCTATGTTATGTAATGCTATATAATAATGAACAAAAAAGATATTACGATACTATTAGTTGATGATGAGCCTGATATTTTAGAAATTGTCGGGTATAACCTTACTGCAGAAGGATACACAGTAATAACTGCAGAAAATGGTGTTGAAGCTGTAAAAGCTGCAAAAAAGAAAAAACCACATCTAATTATTCTTGATGTAATGATGCCAGAAATGGATGGTATCGAAGCCTGTGAGCATATACGAAAATTACCAGACTTACAAAATACAATCGTCACCTTCCTTACAGCACGCAGTGAAGACTATTCTCAAGTTGCTGGTTTTGATGCCGGAGCAGATGATTATATCACAAAACCTATTCGCCCAAAAGTTTTGGTAAGTAAAGTAAAAGCGCTATTAAGAAGACTTAAAGAAGAAGAAGACTCCTCAGACAATGTTGTTAAGATAGGAAATTTGGTCATCAACAGAGATGAATACAAAATTGTTAAAGATAAAAAGGAAATTGTATTGCCTAGAAAAGAGTTCGAATTGCTATCTTTATTGGCCTCTAAACCTGGCAAGGTTTTTAAGCGAGAAGATATTCTTGAGAAGGTTTGGGGTAATGAAGTCATTGTAGGCGGTCGTACAATCGACGTTCATATTAGAAAATTAAGAGAAAAAATCGGCGATAATAGTTTTAAAACTATTAAAGGAGTAGGATATAAGTTTGTAGTTTAATGGCAGAAAACTTTAAAAAGTCGTATAGATTCGCATATCTATCTTCTTTATATATAACCATATTATTAACGCTCGCATTGAGCGTTTTTTTATATACCCAATCATGGTTTAATCCTTTTATTGTAATTGGTTTTATAGTGCTTAGTTATCTGATTTGTTTTCTCATTATTCAATATAGGGTAGAAAAGTTTATTTATCGTAGAGTACGTAAAATCTATGATGATATAGAAATGCTGGAAGTAGACACTATCGCAGAAGGTCCCGTAACAACAGATATGAGAACTCTCATCAAAGAAGTTGAAAAATTTGCTCAACAAAGAAAAACAGAAATCGAAACTTTAAAAATCAGAGAAGCTTATCGTAAAGAATTTATGGGTAACGTTTCTCATGAGTTAAAAACACCCCTATTTACTGTTCAGGGATATATTCTTACCCTTCTCGATGGGGCAATGCATGATCCCGAAATTCTTGACAAATATTTAAATAGAGCAAACAAAGGAGTTGAACGCCTGATTTATATTGTAAATGATCTGGATATGATTACCAAACTTGAAGTAGGTGATCTTAATCTTAACTATACCAATTTTGATATTGTAGAATTAGTACAAAGTGTGTTTGATTTATATGAAATGAAAGCTGCAAAAAAGAATATTGCCCTTACTTTTGATATGAATTATGAAGAACCTGTACTTGTACATGCCGACAAAGAGCGTATACAACAAGTGCTCTCTAATCTTATTGTAAATTCAATAAAATATGGAAAAGAAGATGGTACAACAGAAATAAGTATCGAAGATTTGATTAAAAATAAGACCATTGTTAGAGTTACAGATAATGGTGAAGGAATTGTACAAGCTCATATTCCACGATTATTCGAGCGTTTTTATCGTGTAGACAAAAGTGGATCACGTAAAGAAGGTGGATCTGGTCTTGGATTAGCTATTGTAAAACATATTATAGAAGCACATCATGAGCGTATTTATGTAGAAAGTGATTATCA
>CAKMZM010000387.1 GCA_929200365.1 uncultured Flavobacteriaceae bacterium
GCTTCAAACGTCTTAAACTCTCCCTTAAGCAATTTATCTGCGGTTTGATCAGAAATTGTCATGAGTGCCCATTGATAATCTTGTAATCAGTATTGAACTGCTCAATATCTATATTTCCTTTAACTCCTTTGCAGCTTGTAATAAAAAGGGGGCATATTAATATATAAAATATAATTTTTGTTAACTTATTCATTTATAAAAATAGTTTCGATTATATAAATCATTTTACCTCTTTTATTACTTCTTCTATAAAGTACTTCGATACTAGAATTGTTATAAGGGTCTATATTGGTGTTTTCTAACTCTTCAAACGTTTTAAACTCCCCTTTAAGCAATTTATCAGCAGTTTGATCAGAAATTGTCATGAGTTTCCATTTAAATTCCTCATTATGTTCTTGTATTTTTTCAATATAAATAGACAGATTTTTTGGAGATAAAATTTCATCTTGATTAGGGTATTTTCTATAGACATATTGACATTTAATGTATATTCCGAACCCATATATGGTATGGTAATAATAGCCTACTCTTAAATTCTTTAACGATTATCTTTATGATACTTGTCAGAATAGTTATATGTCGATGTTTCATAGAAATATGGATCATTTGGGTCTAACTCTTTATCATGTACATCTACAGGAATGCTATTTTGCCAGTGGAACCCATCTATTTTTATATCATCCAGTGAAATTTCGAATCTAGGTAATGACAGTAAAAAATGCTTAAATCTTTTTTGTGCTATTTTTTCTCGAATTTTTGATTGAATGCTTAAAAACACTCCCAATAGTAATAAAATAACTGTTATGATTATTGTCATATTATTCTGTTATTTGCCACCCTACAGGAATTCTAATTCTTTCTGTATGAATGTCACGATATTCCTTTTCGATAGTTTCGGATTTCCCGAATACACCTACATTCATTTTTTTAACCTTACTATATCCTGTAATAATACTAACACTTATTGAATCATTTGATGTTATTTTATTAAATAGTTCTAAATGCTTTGATCTAAACTCAGACACTACTCCAATAGTTAAGGTATCTTGATTCGAATTTAGAAGTTTTTTAGTATATGAACTAAATTGTTCTTGAATTGACGAAATAGAATCTAAGCGATGAAATGTATATACTATATATTCCTTTTCTTTGTAGGGATCTAATTTTATTTTAGCATGTCTTTTCTGTCTTATAAAACCATCTTTTAAATATAACTTACTCATAATACCTTTTCTATAATCTCTATATTCATAATCTATTAAGTCTATTACCCTTTTCTTAATTGAATTGTTTTGAATATTAACTCCAATAGGTATTTTAATTCCATATATTAAATTATGTTCTCGATTATATTTTAAAATAATTTCTTTTTTTGTTTCATATGTTCTTAGCACAATTGCTTCTTTATTACTCTTACAGCTCGTAAAAAATAATGATAAAGCTATTAATAATTTTGCAATTTTATTCATTGATAAAAATGGTTTCTATTACATAAAAAGGAATGTTCCTGTTTTTGTTTTCAAGTACACGATATAAAAGTTCAGCATTTTGATTATTAAATTCGATTTGATTTTCTTCTGAATTTATCAACTCCTCAAAAGTCTCAAACTCCCCTTTAAGCAATTTATCTGCGGTTTGATCAGAAACAGGCATAAGCCCCCATTTAAACTCCTCATTATGATCATATGTGTTTACAAATTTTCTTACGGCATCTAATCCATTTAGTTTAGCTTCTAATAATTCTTGTTGTATCATTTCTTCGAGAATCTCGTCTTGCTCGGCTT
>CAKMZM010000388.1 GCA_929200365.1 uncultured Flavobacteriaceae bacterium
ATCAAGAATATTTAATGAAAGTTTTACAGGTAAAAGTATGAGTTTGCCCTGCTAGCAAGAAAGATAAATATGATATATAAGAAAAAATGCTTCATAAGATTAAAATTATTACCATTTACTACTTGGGATTGGCTTCTGCTTTTTTGGTGTTGATTAGAAATAGATATGTTAGGAAATGATATTTCTACAATAGGCATAATGGCAGTGGGAGCAGCGGTGTTGAAAGCTTCGCAGGGCTGTTGAATTTAATAACAATTTACTCAAACTTATTTTTAATTTTTATTATTCTAAGTTTATCTTTTTTCATTAATTCCAACCTCTCATTATTTAACTCTCCTATTTGAGAATCAAATAAATTTTCATTCCATTTATCGGTTGCGTATTCCAAAAAAACTCTTGGAGCCGTAGAAAAAGATTTATCAATATTAAAATTAACATCTTCATTGATCATACTACCATCAGTATTTGTATAAAATTTTCTAGAACCTCGGATTTTATATTTACTTTCCCCTTCAATCATTATGAGTTTCATTTTTGATGGTTCTAATTCAGCATCACACACTAACTCGTATAAAAAAATTATCTCCTTGATTCCATTGTTATCTAAATCTGTAATAGAAAAAGTGTCTTTCAAATAGCTTACTCTACCATTAGTATAACAATCAGCTTTATCAAAGAAAGAAATTGTTAATTTTTCATTAAAATATAACTCCCCGTGTAATTCTTTATTATCAATCTGAATATCTTCTTCCTCTATTTCATCTCTTATTTCTGTTTTTTTTATTTCTTCAAAAAGGAAAAAAGTTTTATTCGATTGATTATCTGTGAACTCTTTACATAACAGAAATGTATCCTTACATAAGCTTTGTTTAGCTTTTGAGACCTTTATATGCTTTTCGTTATCGTTATTTTTCGATATTGAAAGGGTTTGCTCGTTGTTCTTTTTACATGAGCAGAAAATAATAACACTAGAAATAACCAGTTTAAAAAATTTTCTATCTAGAACTTTCTCCATTTTTAGATGTTTGTATTATTTGATTCAATAACTCTTTATTTGCTTCTTTAGTATTCTTGTATGTTTTTAACTCATTATTACCCGAACGATAGTTAATAGGACAATAAAAACCTCTAAATTTCTTGTAATGTTTTTTGCCCTTTATATCGGTATATGACAAAAAGACTTTTCCTGAACAATCATAAGAAGACACTTTAAGTCTATCTCCTTGATTCCCTCCTAAAATCGCCATTTTACCATCTGATAACTTTCCATAAACAAACCCCACATGTCCCTGAGATGTTGGGGTTCCTGAACTATTACAATCTGAAAAAACTGCAAGTGAACCATAAAAGGCTTCTTCTTTTTTAACAAAAGTGTCTTTTGATTTTATAGCTAATTTGTCATTGTATAGTTCATCGTCTGCCAAATAAAACCTTGATCCAACAGTTTTTAATCCTTTGTAATCTGTCTGATCCAAGCACCAACTTACAAAGGAAGCACACCATGCAACACTAGGTCTATCTTCTATTTTTGTTGTTTTAGGATTATCTTTTAGGTTGCAATGATTATGATATTTTTTGACCATTTTATTCAACGGTGCAACCCATTCTTTAACTCCTTTTGCTGCTTTTGCCTCTTCAATAGCAAATTTCATCCACGGAGCGCGATCAGAATAATCAACCTCCAACCTATTTTTACTAAAAAACTTTTCATCAAAATCCAACTGATCGCCTTGGCATGTTACCTGTAACCAAAGATAGGTTTTT
>CAKMZM010000389.1 GCA_929200365.1 uncultured Flavobacteriaceae bacterium
TGGGGTTGCTATGGTGTATTTTATACTTAATGATAATAGGGGTAAAATGTCACTTGAAATTCTTTTGCTTTTTTGTATTCTGCAAGCTACGATGAGGTGGGCTCACAGTACCGTTTTTTACTTCCTCAAGTGTTCCACAGAGCCACTTGTGGCTCTTTTAAAATATCATGCTAACAAACCTTTATGGAAGTTTGCAACTTCTTAACTCATACCATAAAGTTCTTTCGTTAACTGTTTTGTTTTCTTCTTTTGCATTTTTTCCCGTTTCATGTGTTTGATTTTGTTAGGCCAATTACAAACTGGTTACGGCAGCTTATCTCTTTTTTGCTTCTTTTAAAACCCACAAGAGACGCTGCGCTACTTTGCTTAACTCTTGGGGTAGCGGGGATAAAAGATAAAAAAAATGTATCCTATTTCGATCAATTGATAAAGGCCTCATTTGAGACTTCTCATCAAGGATTGATATTAGTTTCTTGAGCTTAATATTTACTAAATATCATCATTATAATGCTTCAACCCATCAAAATCTTCTTCTGGCTCTTGGAAACGTTCTATAGCAATAGGCCCTTCTAAACTTTCAAAAGTAAGGTCTCTATACCCTGATCCACCCTTCCATTCATAAGAAAGTCCATCTGAATCATAATCAGAATATCGATAGACTCTAGCTATTTTTAATTTCTCCTGTTCCTTTATAAGAAAAAGAGCATCTGATAAAATTTTATAATCTTCATCTGGTGAGGCTGAAGAGATAAATGCAACCCAAACACCCCCATATTCACCATGGTTATAATTACTTATTTTGAATAACTGACGTGGGCTGTCATCATTAGAACTGTCCAACATTTCGTAAACATCTTCATCATCTAGTTCATCCATAAACTCATGCCCCCAAGCACCTTGTAATATCTCAATGAAAAAAGCATTTAGTTCTTTCAGTGACTTATTATATTCATTTAAACTATCTAAATCTGGAATTCTTTTAAGGGTTGCAGTTCGAGCTTCCACCTCAAAAAATCTTTCTAAAAGTATTTTCACCTCTTCCATTTATGAATTTTGTTTCTTTAACACATCTTTGAGATTGGTATCTTCTCCAATATTCTTATTAAAATCAAAAGGAACTGGTATAATCACCTCACCATTGGAACCATGTAATTTCACCTTTCCTACCACATATTGAACAGATTTACAAAATTTAGGATCCCTTTCTTTACCTAGATCAGAAACCAACTTCTTTAATATTTCATCTTTTTGCTCATTACTTGCTTTCATAGCTGCTGCTGTTTGAGATTTGATTTTGGACGCTATGGTATTATCAGTTACTTCCTCCCAATTCGCAGTTACCGATGCATCGAAAGTAATATATCTCCCAGCATTATTCTTTTTAATCTGCTTCTGCTCCAGCCTCTTCAAACGCGATTGAATTTCGGTCTCCTTTTCACGCATCACTTCTTTGTTATAATATTCAGAGGTATGAACAAGGTTTAAGGCGCTAGCATAGCCAGCCATTGAACCAATCTGCAATCAAATGAGAGGCATTGAACTTGATCCTATCAATACTATCTTGCTCTTTGTAATGGTCGTTTTTGCTTATGGCTTTACGCTGCTCTTTTTCATCTGTTCCATCTTTCCCTTCTCCAATTTCTTTTCTTCTTTCTGCTGAGACTCCTTTCAAAGCTTCCCTAGACTTCTTATTGTTTGCTATATGTGCCTTAATAAAAATAATGACCACTATTTCATTTTAACTTTTAGA
>CAKMZM010000390.1 GCA_929200365.1 uncultured Flavobacteriaceae bacterium
CTATAGATTCTAAGGTAGGCTTAGCCTTAGGGATTAGTGGTAAATGCCTCCCTTTTCTCACGATCAAATCCTCTGGAAATAGTGTAGCAGTCTTATCACATACGATACAAGAGACTATGATTTTTTGATTTTGTTTGGTATAAATGGATGTATAATAATATTTTCCTATAGAAAGCCAATCTATTCTTTTTTCTAGTACAGTATTAGTTAAGCATAATTCTACCAAGGTAACATCTTCTATCCTAAACGTATACTGCTCTGATAGTTTGCTATAGGTAAATATACCTTCACTTTTATTATATTTAAAAACAGCCCCCTTGCTATGCTTATAATGATTATGATATAGTATAGAGACAGGAAGAACATAAAAAATTGAACACCACAAAAGAGTAGCTGAAGAAGTCATTATCACTGTTTGAAGATCATCAATCTTTTCATAATAATACATTCCTATTAAAAGAATAATACATGCTGATAATGAGTCTAATACTATTTTATAAAAGTATTTTTTTTTAGAAGCAGGGGTTATTTTATATTCTCGTATCATATCTTAATGAGGCATAAATGTTGACGCTGATCTCCAAATTGATTTCCAAAACTCTAACTGATACCATGCTGCATGTTTTGGTGGATGAATCCTGTATCTCGAATGCTCTGCTACCTCTTGCCGTAGCTTAAAAGATACCTCATTGGCTTCATAAAACAAATCCCCTACATATACAATACCCCCTACAGTTATTCCTACAGGACCACCTGCTGCTATAGTACTACCAATAGTCGCACCCATACCTAGCGTTTTATAGGTATAATGCCCCCCTGATAATTCTCCTGTGCCAAATTTTAAAGTATCTGTACTTAAAATAAGTACAAGTAGTATTAATGATATTATTTTTTAACCTCTTGTGTGTCATTGCTCATTATTTACAGTTATAAACAGCAAATTCTGATTGATCTTTCATGAGAAAAATTACTTTTTCCATTTCCAAAAACGCTTTTTTGATTGATATAGAATCTCTAAATTCTATAAACTCTGTTGTGCGATAAAAAAAACTAATTTTATCTGCGTTTATTTTTGTTTTAATATATCCAATATCATCAATGGTATCGAGATTTTTGATAATAAAAACCCTATCAATCTCAGACATTTTTATTTTTTTAATTATCTCCTCGCTTTTTACTTTAAAAACAATAGTATCAAAGCCTGGGAGTTTTCTATTACTATACACTGTCACATTTTCGATACATATCATGTTATCAATATTATTACATGATATTGTAATAATAAATAAAAAAAGACATAAAATAGTTTTTACAATAAAAGGATATTTAATGAATGCCATATTTTCCAAAATATTTATATCGTTCAGCTTTTGTCATAACATAATTTTTCCTTGCATATGCATCAAAGATAATTTGTTTTACATTATCAGAAGTTTTTGGCCAAGACCAATGATGTACTTGTTTATGAACGGCTCGTTTTTCCCAACTCCAAAATATCTCAGAGTCATGATAATCATATTTTTTTCGGCTTAAATGATCTTGACCATGGGATAACATTTCATGAACTATGATATTTATAACATCAAACCTAGTGGTTAAATCGTTACCTATACTACCATGGGAAAAATGAGTCGTTATGATTTTTATACCAATTTCATTTTGATAGGAAGTACCCCAACCATCATTTAAATCTCCTTCAAAATTATATATATCAGCTCCTTCTGG
>CAKMZM010000391.1 GCA_929200365.1 uncultured Flavobacteriaceae bacterium
TAACCGAAAACTTAAAATTTATGGAACTTTGAAATGTCGCTCTGGAAAGAGAATGAAGCGAGGAAACCGAGTTTTTTTTTGGTCAGAAAATGAAGCAAAGGATCAAGGGTATAGACCTTGTGGGCATTGTATGAAAAGTGAATATCAAAAATGGAAGAATGGATTTATTTAGTCATATCATAGATTATAAAAAAAATATATTGTCTCATGATGGTATGGTAAATTATTACGGCAAATTAATATCATCACAGCAAGCCTATCATTATTTTAATCGCTTATTAGAAAATGTAGAATGGAAAAACGATGAAGCTATTATTTATGGTAAGCGAATCATAACCAAACGTAAAGTAGCCTGGTATGGAGAAAAACCATTTGAATATACATACTCAAATACTACAAAATTAGCATTACCCTGGATATCAGAATTGTTAGAGTTAAAAGAGCTTATCGAACAAAAAACTGGAGAAACATTCAATTCTTGCTTACTTAATTTATATCATACAGGTAGCGAAGGAATGGCTTGGCATAGTGATGCCGAAAAAGATCTTAAAAAGAATGGAGCAATTGCATCATTAAGTTTTGGAGCAGAACGAAAATTTGCCTTTAAGCATAAAACTACAAAAGAAAAAAGAACATTGGTTTTAGAAAATGGTAGTTTGCTAATAATGAAAGGTACAACGCAGACTAATTGGCTGCACCGTTTGCCCCCTACAAAAATGATAAGTACCCCAAGAATTAATTTAACTTTTAGAACTATAATTGAAAAATAAAGATATTAATGAGCAACTCCTAGCGCTACCAAAACTCATCTATGTAACCGATAAATCTTGGTAGTGGCAGTCATTTCAAAACAACTGAAAGAACACAGTACGGAACCCCAGACAGATTTATTGGATAATACCGCCACAACTCACTCTACTACCTGCAGCTCCAGAAGGTTGAGAAGTATAATCATCTATACCTTGATGTACTATAATTGCTTTACCTACAATATTTTTTTTATCATCATTACAACCAATGCACCATTCATTAGTAGCAAAAGTGATATATCCATTACCATTTGTATCAGTTTTAAAATTTCCGATATCACCTCTATGGTATCCTTCTTTTGCACCCCATTTTCCATGTGGTTCCATTGTTGGATTCCAATGCCCTCCTGTAGATTTGCCATCTGCAGATGTACAATCTGCTTTTTCATGAATATGAATAGCATGTTCTCCTTCACTTAGACCAGTTAGTTCAGCTACCATATTTACCATACCTTCAGATTCAATAAAGACTACTTTACCAGATACTTTGCTATTACTCTTGGGTTCAAGGATGAATTCTAAAGTTTTGGTATTATCTTTTTCCTTTTGTTCTTCATTTGTAATAATTTCTACAGTTTCTTTATCGTTTTCCTGACCTGTTGTTTCTTTTTTCTCTCCTTTACAACCAAATACAGTTATAGATAAGAAAGCTAATACTATCAATTTTAATGTTTTCATAATTTTATGATTTCTATCTCATTTGTAAACGTAATATAATGCAGTTTTAGTTTATGACAAAAAAAAGAGCTTGGAAATCCTATTATATAAGATATGTACAAAATTATAAGTAGAAGATCGGCAGTTAAAACTTGCTCCAAACGATTAGCATATCAAGACATATAAAAGCAAAATAGTACTAGTTAATTAATTTAAAATCTAGAT
>CAKMZM010000392.1 GCA_929200365.1 uncultured Flavobacteriaceae bacterium
AGTCAGCAATACATGAATACTCTCCTATAAAAATTCTCGTTATCATTATTCGATTCCCTATGATACTCTAGGTAATCATTTACCATCTTGTTTGTGATGTTATACCAAATAGAATTATAAAATTGCGATATAATAGAGACAGTTGCTTTCTTTTGGCTCTAGTTTATAATAGCGTTGATAGTTACAAAAACATGTATTTGATTGATTTCAATATATTTATGCGTCCCAAAAGGAAGGACTTTTAGCTCCCTTCCTTTTGGGAAGGGCTGGGGATGGGATATACTGAGTTTTGATAAAATTAATCAATGTTATTATAAACTAGAGCCTTTCTTTTCTTATGAAGCTATAGAACTATTACATAGCATTAGCATCTACGGAAGTTTTTTACAATGAAATAAGAGAAGAAATGAACACGTATATTTATTATGTTTTATAGTTAATTTGGTATTACTTGGTACTCTATACAATATAAACGGTCAATCTTGAAACTGTATGACCATTTACTCTTTGTTCTAACATAAAATAAAGTTAAGCTTTTATAGAAGCTAAAGTAAAATGCACTAAAGTACATAGTTTTGACTAAATTTGAGACCAATAAAATTTTAAGCTTCTATATTAATATTATTTCAAAATGACTAAGCAAGAGCTCAAAAACTGCCACCAACGTATTATTCCATTTATTCATAAGACGCCTGTACTTACTTCGAGATTGCTAAATAAGATTTCTGGAGCAGAATTATATTTTAAATGCGAAAACTTTCAACGTATGGGGGCTTTTAAAATGAGAGGTGCTGTTCATGCCATTTTAGGTTTATCTGAAGATAAAAAATCCAAAGGCGTTGTAACACATTCTTCTGGTAATTTTGCTCAGGCACTATCATTGGCCGCACAAAAGATAGGGGTTAAAGCCTATGTTGTAATGCCCTCTAATGCCCCACAGGTAAAAAAAGATGCTGTAAAAGGATATGGAGGTACAATTATTGAATGCCCCCCTACTCTTGAAGATCGAGAACGAACTGCTACTCAAGTTCAACAAGAAAAAGGAGCTACGTTTTTGCATTCATCAAATCATCCAAATGTAATTATAGGTCAGGGTACCGCTGCTTTAGAGCTATTGGAAGAATATCCAGATCTCGAATATCTTTTTGCCCCAGTTGGTGGTGGTGGGCTTATTGCAGGAACCGCTTTGGCAGCTCGATTCTATGGTAATCAATGTATGGTAATAGGATGCGAGCCGTATGAGGTTGATGACGCATATCGTTCTTTACAAAGTGGTAAAATTGAAACTAATGAAACCATAAATACTATTGCAGACGGACTCAAAACACAGTTAGGAGATATTAATTTTCCTATCCTTCAAAAATATGTTTCAGAAATCATTAGAGTTGAAGAACATGAAATTAGTACAGCAATGAAATTGATATGGGAACATATGAAAATCATTATAGAACCATCTTCTGCTGTAGCTTTTGCAGCTCTACTTCGTAATAAAGAACATTTTAAAGATAAAAAAGTTGGGATTATCCTATCAGGAGGTAATGTAGATCTCAAAAAACTACCCTTCTAGAATATATTACCATTTATACCAATACTAGATATTGAACTCTATATATTATAGATTATATCCAGACACTTCTATGTTATAATCCAAGTTTTATTTAATAATTCTTTGCTTACGTAT
>CAKMZM010000393.1 GCA_929200365.1 uncultured Flavobacteriaceae bacterium
AATAAAAACCGTCTGCAATGGCAAACGGTTTTTATTTATTTTTAACGTATACACTTTACTTTTTTAGCAATGCTCATTATAAGCATCTTTAAGATTTTCTGCTATCATTTCTGCAGGGCGTCCTTCGATATGATGACGCTCTAGCATATGAACTAATTCTCCATTTCTAAACAATGCCATAGAGGGTGATGATGGAGGAAACGGAATCATATAACTACGTGCCTTATCTGTCGCTTCTCTATCTACTCCTGCAAAAACGGTAACCAAATTATCAGGTTTTTTATCATTCTCTAGTGAAGCTCTAGCTCCTGGACGAGCATTTGCTGCAGCACAACCACATACCGAATTTACAACTACCAATGTAGTTCCTTCTTTTGCTATTGCTATTTCTACTGCTTCTTCTGTTTGTAATTCTTCAAAACCAATATTGGTAAGGTCTTCGCGCATTGGTTTTACTAAATCTGGTGGATACATATCTTTTATATTTTATTTTTCGTATTACAATTTTGCACAAAGTTACAAATTATGTACCACATAAGTGCAACTGATAAGTAGTCTGAGAATCACTTAATAATTTACGATTAAAATCAAATTTTATCTGTTTTATCAAAATCAAAAGTGTCTTGTAGATTTGTATTATAAGAGTATAATTTATATCTCTTACTTCTTGAAAATCGTTGTTTTTAAGTTCATATTATGATCTATTTCGTAACAAATACTGTATCACATTGTCTAATATAGTATAGATCAAAATGTATTAAAAAATAATTTCGGTTATCTTTACAACTTAAAAAAATGTTTTGAATGATTAAATGGTTTGCTGCTATATTAGGAGCTGTATTTTTCAGATTGCCTGGAGCAGTTCTAGGTTTTATATTAGGTAGTCTTCTTGATGCGACAAAAATCAAAACTAGTGGTAGTTTTAAAACGGTATTTTCTCAAGAATCAAAAGTAACTCCAGCCGATTTTGAACTCAATTTACTGTCATTGTCTTCTATTGTTATTAAAGCAGATGGACAAATAAACCAAACAGAGCTTGATTATGTAAGACGCTATTTTGTAAGCGCTTATGGAAAAGAAAGAGCTAACGCTACTTTTAGAACATTTAATGAAATTATCAAAAACAGACATGTTTCTGCACAACGTGTTTGTATGTATATCAATCAACATACCCGATATCCATCTAGGTTACAGATTCTACACTTTTTATTCGGAATTGCAAATGCCGATGGAATAGTAAGTGTTTCTGAAGCTGAAGAAATTCGAAAAATCGCTGGATTTTTACGTATAAATTTTAAAGATTTTGAGAGTATTAAAGCTATGTTTTTCAAAACTGGAGATCACGCCTATAAAATTCTGGAAATTGATAAAATAGCTACCGATGCCGAAGTGAAAAAAGCATTTAGAACTATGGCAAAAAAATATCATCCCGATAAAGTACAGCATATGGATGAGATTCATATCAAAGGTGCCGAAGCCAAATTTAGAGAGGTGCAAAAGGCATATGATCAGATTAAAAAAGAACGAGGGATTGTGTAGCTAACTTTTTAGCATTTTATTTTTATATATCTTTAATATCAATATATTATTGTTCATGAAAAAGACGATATTTCTTATTCTTTTTGTCATCCCTTTTGTCTCTCTACATGCTCAGGACTCA
>CAKMZM010000394.1 GCA_929200365.1 uncultured Flavobacteriaceae bacterium
TTTTCTTCGTTATTTACCAATATAGGCAAGGGCGTATCTTTTTCTGTTAATAAAATAGGTTCTTTTTCAAAAACTTTAAAGGTAACGGTTTTGCCTTCTAGATTTTGGGTTTCAGCTGTAAGAAAAACTTTGTTATCAAGATATGCACTATCGATCTTTTGTTATATTACCCTATGTTCTTTTAAAGATTACATCATTCTATCCTGCAACGTCCAATCTATAAACTTTTAATTCTTCGCCTTCTTTTTTTAAATCAAACAATAAACCACTACCTATACCAAATTGAACTTTATAACATTCTTTATCATCTTTGGATGGTGAGAAAAAGATTTCTGTGTTCATAAAGTTACTCTCTCCTATATACACATCATTTTCATCATATATTTCTATAGAAAGATAATTTTTTAGTTCTCCGTTATTATTATTCCATTCTTTAATAAACTCTTTTTTGTTTTGAAAACTGAAACTAAACATTGATATTGGATAATCAAATTTTAATGATAACAATTCTACCTTATTTTTTTTAATTTCATTAATTATCTCTTTTACAAAAATATTTACTTTTAAACTATCTGATTTGATTATACAATCTGGTTTATTATTAACCTCAGTAAATGAAATCTCTGTTTTTTCATCTTTAATATTAGTTTTGCAACTAAACAAAAGAACACATAAAATAGCTGGTACAATAACTCTAAAATGCTTCATTGATTAATTTTAATTTGTTTGACCTGAACTTTTAGAAGATTTAACTCCAATTTTTTTATTTTCTTTTTCTAAATCAAGATTTTTATCTCCATTAGTTAAATAATCTGAATTAGATATTTCATAATCTATTGGTACATAAAAGCCATATAATTTTTTAGTCTTAGACTTGCTGGTGTATTCTCCATAATCATCAAGTTTAATTGTCTGATCTTGATTTCCTCCAAGCATTAGGTATTTATCATCCTTTGTCATACCATATAAGAATCCAGTATGTCCTTTCCATTTTTTTGTATGTTTGTATACGACGATACATCCATAAATTGGTTTTTCTGTTTTTTTAAAATTACCTTTGTATAACTCATGTAGCGTAGCCAATGAACTTGCACTTTTTGCATATTTATAACCACTCTCACTGATGCACCAATTCATAAAAGCGGCACACCAAGGTCCTTTTATTCCATCTGTAGGATCGTGAGAATTTCCTACAAATCTTAAATATCCTTTAGCCATAGAATACATAGGCTCTTTACTTTCCTCACAGCCACCAGCTTCTTTAGCTAATTTTAATGCTATCTTCATCCAAGGGGCACGATCACTATAATCTACTTCTAACCTATTTTTATTAAAAAACTTTTGATCAAAATCTAGTTGATCGCCTTGGCATGTTACCTGTAACCAAAGTTGTGTTTTTTGGGCAGGTATGGTTTCTACCGCAGGAGTATATCGATCGGGATTGGTTGCTAAACGCAGATCAAAGGGCTGCATAAAAACACTTTGTTGTTTTTCTGTATCTAGATACATATTATCCAACTCTTTTTCTTGTGGGCTTAGCTTTTCTTTCCAATCGTCTTGGTCACAATCGTCTCTGCGTTTTAGAGTCACTTTTACCTGCGCCTTACCATCACTTACCGTAGCTTCGATCTCTGTTTGTTCTTCGTTATTG
>CAKMZM010000395.1 GCA_929200365.1 uncultured Flavobacteriaceae bacterium
TATAGTTATAAAATCACAAGTTTTTTTTGTATCTTTAAGAAATACAGCTTTTGTTTAAAAACTATTCTTATGACTCCTCTCTTTAAAAAACTGCAACTTTCACCATTACTAGATGAGATATTAATTCTTAATGAGCCTGAAGGGTTTTGTGAATATTTGAATTGTCTTAAAGGTGTAAAGATTAAAGAATCTCTTATCCAGGTATCAGAGGTTGATTTTGCTATTATTTTTGTTACGAAAAGGAAACAAATAGAAAATCGTATAGAAACTGTATACCCAAAACTTGTGGGAGATGCTGTATTATGGTTTGCTTATCCTAAAAACAGTTCTAAAAAATACACTTCAGAAATTAATAAAAACTATGGATGGGGAGTTCTTGGAGATTATAACTTGAAACCAATCAAGCAGGTTTCTATTAATACAGATTGGAGTGCTTTACGTTTTAGAAAAATAAGTTATATAAATACAATGCCTGAAAATAAAAATCTTGCACTTAGCAATACTGGTAAGGAAAAAACTACTCAAATTTAATGAGTTGGCACTTATATATTTTATCATTCATCTTTGGTATCGCAGGAGTTTTTCATTTAATCCGCCCTAAGGCGTTTATGAGAATAATGCCACTGTATATTCCTTATCACAAGTTATTGGTCTATTTAAGTGGTATTGCAGAAATCTTTCTAAGTGTTGGCTTATTATTTACGCAAACCAGAACAATTTCGGCAGCAAGCATAATTATTATGCTTATTTTGTTTTTTCCAGTTCATATTCACATGCTTGTACATAAAAAAGCTGGTTTAAATCTTCCAAAATTTGTTTTAGGAGCTAGGTTGTTACTTCAATTTGGTTTGATCTATTGGACCTATCTTTACCTTTAGTTTCCTATCCTTTATACATCAACAAAGCTTCGAAATATCACGAAAGGAATTAAAAACGCTTACATCTTTTCATAGATAGTATAGTATAACATTTGGTTAGAATACTACACTATTTAATTAGTTAATATCCTTAACTTACACATTAACTAATAACACAAACTCAATTAATCATGAAAAAACTACTCAAATTTTTAGTATGCTTGCTGATTTGGCATACAGGGGCATTAGGACAATCGGTTACCATTCCTGATAAATGTCAAAGTGAAGAAGCACAAAAAAAGCTTGATGTATTATATCCAAAAATGAAACTGGCAAGACAAGCCTTAAATGAAAAGTTATCTAAACAAATCCAAGATGATATATATCAAAAATCGACTGCCACATACACTATTCCTATTGTATTTCATGTAGTACATGGGGGAGGTGCAGAAAATATTACGGATTCTCAAATTCAGGAAGCCGTTGTTCAAATGAACGAAGATTATAATGGTCTTGATCCAGATCGTGGTAGTATTGTTTCTGCATTTAAAAACATATATGCAAATATAGGTTTTAAATTTGTTCTTGCACGTTTGGATCCGAATGGAAATCCAACAGATGGCATTACCCGTCATTATGATTCTGATGGGGCAAATCAAGCCAATGGAGATGAGGGACCTATGAAAGATAGGTACAGATGGCCAAGGGAAAAATATTTAAACGTATATGTACTTAGAGCAGCTGGATTAGAAAAAGGCTCTGCATGGGCATATTATC
>CAKMZM010000396.1 GCA_929200365.1 uncultured Flavobacteriaceae bacterium
ATGAAATCTTATTAGGTAACGATGTAGACTTAATGGATTTTGTAAATAAGAAATAACTCTGAAATCAAATTAAACCAGGGTATATAGTATACATAACAAAAAAGTCATATCCAGAATCTAGTTCTGATGTAGTTTTTTTATCAAATAATTTTAAAAAAATGTTAGTAAGGATATTAGCTTTCGTCTAAGAATCTACATAAAACTCTTACCATGATTCAGAACCTTTGTATCCTTTTAGTTATACTTTTTTTTACAGGAAATCAAATCATAACTCAAAAAGAATATCATTATGAATACTATCCTAATGGTGTGCTAAAAGCAGAAGGGTGGAAATCGGGGGATCAGAAAGTAGATTTTTGGCATTTTTATTATCCTAACGGAAAGACATCAAAAGAAGGGCATTTCAGAAATAATACAAAAAACGGATACTGGTATTTTTACTCAGAAAACAGTAAATTGCTGAAAGAAGGACATTTTGTAAACGATAAGGCCGAAAAATGGTGGATTATTTACGATATTGTAACCCAAATAACTCGAAAACATCAATATAAAAACAATAAAAAAGAAGGGTACTGTTTATTGTATAAAAACAATGAACTTTTTAAAGCCGAACGCTATATCAACGATAAGAAAACCGGTGAATGGACTGATATTGTTAGTTTTAAAAGAGACAACCCTAACGCTTCCCTATAAATGCCTCACATTATAAACGTAATCATACCTGCTTTTAATGAAGAAGATTCCATAGCACATGTAATCAAAGAAATACCCGATATTGTTGCTGAAGTTATTGTAGTAAATAATAATTCTACAGATCAGACTGAAAATGTTGCAAAAAATGCAGGAGCAACAGTACTCAAAGAAGAAAGAAAAGGATACGGCTATGCTTGTCTGAAAGGGATGGAATATATAGCGTCAAAAGATCTTAAACCCGATATCATTGTGTTTTTAGACGGTGATTATAGTGACTATCCTGCAGAGCTTGTTCATATTGTAGCTCCGATTATAGAACAAGATATCGATTTGGTTATCGGGTCGAGAGTTAAGCATCTAAGGGAATCAGGTTCTATGACATTTCCTCAAATTTTTGGAAACTGGCTTGCTACAGGACTAATGAAACTTTTTTTTGGAGCAAAATTCACAGATTTAGGTCCATTTAGAGCTATCAAATACAATAAGCTACTATCCCTCAATATGGTAGATAAAACCTACGGTTGGACCGTAGAAATGCAACTAAAAGTATTGAAAAAACGTTATAGCTATACCGAGATTCCCGTACATTACAAAAATAGAATTGGTGTCTCAAAAGTTTCAGGAACCATAAAAGGTGCTATATTTGCAGGCGTTAAGATTTTAAGTTGGATTTTTAAATATAGCTTTACGTAATAATGGATATTGCTATCATCATAACCTACACATTAGCCTTACTAATCATATTTATGTATAGTTTGGCACAGCTCAATTTGCTTTTTAACTATCTGAAATCTCGAAAACAAGCTGATAACTCACCTACTTTTGATTTTTCTAAAAAAGAAGAAATCCCGTTCGTTACTGTTCAATTACCTGTATTCAACGAATTATACGTAATGGATCGTTTACTGGATAACATTGCCGAACTTG
>CAKMZM010000397.1 GCA_929200365.1 uncultured Flavobacteriaceae bacterium
GTTTTATAGTATGTATGATATTATGAAGTATGTAGATGATTATATACAAGCACATGTAGGCAGGAAGATAAAAGAGTACTTTGAAGAACAAGAAAAACTCTCTAATGATCATGTCGTACCAAACAATAGGTATACAATAGATAAAGATGGCAATATTAGCTATTATGATGATAAAGGTGGGAGTGATGTTGACTATTTGATGAATGATACTGGTGAAGAAATCAGGATTAATGATACTAGTATCTTGCATGATTTAATGACTAATTCTACTTTTCAAAAAGTATATCCCTATTCAAAAAAAAATCAAAAATACTATAAAGGTCATTATACAATATCTGATGATAGAAGTGAGCTAGAAAAGCTATTTTTCTGGTTATCAAAATCAACAACTGTAGAGTGGGTTTTTCAAGGAAATAAAAGTAATGATTTTGGCACAAAGTATCTACTAGGCACTTTGCACAATGATAGCCAAGGATTTATGGCTAATGAAGATTATGGATTTGCAAACAGGTCAAAGATTTTTGTTCATCGACATAGTCACTATGGCACCGCAAATCATGATTTTCAACCATCAGATTCAGATCGTATTTATGCTAAATCTGTAAGAGAATTCAATCCTAGTGCTAAATTTTCAATTTATTCTCCATTAATTACTATGGATAGATATAACAATGCAATGAAAAACAAATATTATTTTAAAAAACTTAATTATGAACCATCCAAGATTATTCCATATTAGTTTTTTTATAATAATCTTACTTACAAATTGTAAAAAGCATATATCAGACTCTAATATAGATCAAAGAATTATTCATAAAATGACAACTTCAAATTTGGTTATAGATACTAATTTTGTTGAAGATTTTAATAATGAATTAAAAAACGATTCTATTGCTAATATTACCGATATAGATGGTTTATTATCTTTTCAAAAAATTAGTACTGGTTGGTCATTTAGAGAATCTAAAAATTTTAAAATTTGTTTATTAAAAAATAACGAGAAGATTTTTTTACTCGATCTAGAAAAACAAAAAACAGAAGATTTGGGTGTATTAATCAAGTCCTATATAAATACGTTTCCATTTGAAAAAAAGTTGGAGATATACAATAAGAAAGGTTTAATACAGGTAGCTATAAAAGAAGTTATCTTTGAGATTAGTTTTTCTGCATCAAAAAAATCTAAATTATCTAAAGAAGAGGTTGTGTTTTTATTTAAAACATTAAGAACTATTAATCAAAAAATTGATAGTATAAGAAATGATAAAGCAATAAAATACTATAAGACTGAGTATGCCTCTTTGAAAAGTAAAGATAAAAAAACAATCAACATGATTTTACCCAAATCTATTATAATAAGGGGGGGGATTAATTGTAGTCAAATATACTATCCACTTCCTTCTAATTAATATGGGGTTACCCACCCCAGAGTTAGTCCTCAAAAAATTGGTTATGAGTATTTTGTTATGTAAATTATAATCAAATCCAAAACATCTGATAATGTTAAACAAATTATTTATGATGCTTATGCCAAAGAGAAGTGTGTGATGACCAAGAATCAAATATTTTAAAAACTATGGAATTGATTAAAATAAAATCATTCTTAAGAACGGTTATATATA
>CAKMZM010000398.1 GCA_929200365.1 uncultured Flavobacteriaceae bacterium
CGTAAAAAATACATGGGTTCTTTATCATAGTGTTGTATCTGCGCAGCTACTCTATCTACATAGTTATCGGCGGTTATATCTTTGCTTTCTTCTGGTATAGGTATACTGTAGCTTTTTTCTTTTTTGTGTTGTGCAATGCAAGAAGAAACTAACAATAACATACCAACAAATTGTAATGCCTTCATTATGGTATCAATTGCAATGAATCCAACGGCTGACCTTTTGGGAGGTAGAGGTAAATTTCGGAAAATCTTACTCTTCTTCCCTCTCCATTATTATATAAAAACCAGAATGCAGACCTTCCTCTTAATCTTCTATCCACAGGTTCCTTACTTGGGTGTTTTAATGCTACGATCCTATTATTTCCATAAAAATTCATGATATAATCTTTTACAGGCTGAAACTCTTTGTTTTTAAATTCCAGAGATTTTTTACGTTCATTTAAAATCCTTTTGATTTTTTCTTTATCGTGATATTCTGATTGCTGGACTCTTGTCTCAGACAAATAATATAATTTCAACAAAGAGTTAATGTCTTGATTCTTATATATATATATATAGTCATTATAGCATTGTAACGTCTGTTTTTCGAGTTCCTCTTTATCAAATTTAGTTAAGTCCTGACCATCAGTCCATCCCTTATTGATATATGGTACTTCTGCCTCAAACGTAAAGCTATATTCATAATAGGGCAGTCCTGCGCCTATAAATTCATTTGTGCCTTCTTTGGTCGGGCTGGTATGTTTGATCACAGTAATCTCATCTTCTAGCTCATCACTAATATTATAGGCTTCATATTTTACGACCCTCATAATCATACGGGTATTGTTAAGCAAGGTACTGATATACCCCTCCTTGCCATAGTTGCGCTCCATCAAATCTCCTAATGGGTATAATCGTACCGTAACCGTTTGTGTGCCACTCTGTAGGATGGCATGGTTAATTTCTATAGGAGTTCCTAATTGTCCTGTTCTATAATTTTTATAGACAGGATAATCGTTAACCAATATCTCATAAACACAGCTATTTTGTGAGGGTCGTAAAAAATACATAGGTTCTTTATCATAGTGTTGTACCTGTGCAACCATTCTATCTACATAGTTATCGACGGTAATATCCTTGCTCTGTTCTGGTATAGGTATCATTATTTTTCGTTTTTCGTTTTTAAGTTCTTTGGTATTGTTATTTTGATCTGTGTTTTGCTGCGCACAAGAACTTAATGTAATTGTACATACTAATAGAATAAGCGTTATTTTTGTCATTGCTCTATACTTAATAAAAATGTTCTTTGGGTGGTTTTTCAAACACCGATTGTTCGGGTAACTCTATGGTAAAGGCAGGAATCAGTATCATCTCTATGGGTTTCTTTTTTCCTTTCTTATCAATACTGCCTATTTCTTTTTTTACTACAGAATCCCAACGGTTGTCTTCTTCAACTTTAAATTCCACCTTCATATAGATGCTACTTTTTACCCCTGTAAAGATAATAGTATCTATATAGGTGGGGCGTTGGTTTTTTACTTTCCACGTATAATTACGCTCATAATTGATGGAGCCTGATAATTGCCCCTCTATATCTATAGCTACTTTAGTCT
>CAKMZM010000399.1 GCA_929200365.1 uncultured Flavobacteriaceae bacterium
TTTTTTTTGGAACAAAAATCGAATTGCTTTTAAAGTTAAAAACCCGATTCTTGCTAATGGTAATAAACAGTAATTGTCTAATAAAGTATCTTTTAGACTGAACAGAACGTTTTTTATAATTTTCGGAAAAGTCTTTTTATTCCATCAGAAGGTGTGTTTGATAGCATTATTCTTTTTTAACTTTTTTTAACTTTTATTACGCTTTACATCTATAGTTTCTAATTCTTCATTTACAATTAGGTTATATGTATAGTGGGATTCGACATCTGTTAACGGAATAAGGATCAACATTTGTATCTTACTTTTGGCAGGGATGTTTTTAATAATAGGTCGTTGCGCACTTTTGCGATACCCAATAGGATTTATTTTTAGGAATACACTCTTATCGGTATTTGTGTCATTTTGAACATATAGGATTGTCCTTTTTTTCTGCTTTTTTTCTACTAAGCGAACAGGTTTTTCCTGAGCATAGGAAATGTAGCTTATTAAATAAGGTATAATAGATAGTACTATTAAGCTCTTTTTTAGAGGTGCAAACATTTTCACTTTTTCCTTTAAAGATACATTATATCAAATAATTAAAAGCCCCTTTCTTTTTGATTTGTCATTCTGGTCCATTGACATGCTTAGGGTAAACTAAAGGTCGACATCCAAAAATTAGTAGTGAATATAATTGAGTATTGGTCTTGCCAAGAGTAATCCAATTTAAAAAGAGCTGTCAGTTTTGACAGCTCTTTTTATACTTTTTAATACGATGTTTAGGGTATTTGGTAGCTAAACTTTCCGGTAAGTACATATTCTCCGATGGCAACATCACAAAAAATGAATGAAACCTTTTCTTCTGTGGTTTTAATATAAATTTCTGTATCTTCATTATTAATAGCTCCTTGAGGATAGATATCAATTAACCCATTATTGTCTTCAATAGTGATTTTCATTTCATTACTTGATGGAGTAGAGGGGTTGTCAAAATTGTAGACTCCTTTATAGCTGCCAGATAAAGGTAAATCACCATCGATTTCGTTTAATTGAACTATAATTGAAATAATTGAATTGTTTGACGATGCTACAAACTTAAGATTTCCTTCTCCATAGCTATCAGGATTGGTTAAAGTTATATTGTCTGGAAGATAAGATTGGTCATAGGATTTGTAAATTGGTCTGAGGTAATTGTCGGTATCATAATCACATGGTGCTTCTTTGGCTGTGGTAAATGATTGTTCGATTCCTAGTTTACTTTGGTTATTTGCATTGGTAGCGTAGGTATTAAAGTAGTACTTTGTACCTGCGGTTAAATTTTCAAGAGTTGTACTGTAATTTCCAGGATCGCTATCAAACGCTATTTTTGTTCCATTATCTAGGTTCAAACCTTTGTTTAATCCCCATATAAAGCCCTTAGTTTTAATTTCATTAGAATTACCATCAATTCCATCTTGTATACTTAGTGGAGCAAGTTCTATATGACCTGAAATGGTCGCTTGATTGATAGAAACTTTTTGGGAAGTATTGGTCGTTATAAATGGTAAATAGTATTGAGTACCAGAGTTTGATAATGGATCGAACGGTGCATCTACCGAACATGAATAAATTAT
>CAKMZM010000400.1 GCA_929200365.1 uncultured Flavobacteriaceae bacterium
CAGAAAGAGACACTAATAAAAGTTTCGGATTATATGACAAGGGATTTGATTACATTTAGTCCTAATCAACCAGTCATGGAGGTTATCGAAACATTAGTAAAACATAAAATATCAGGAGGACCTGTTGTTGACGATAATAATCAATTATTAGGTGTTATTTCTGAAGGTGATTGTATTAAACAATTGAATGAAAGTCGTTATTACAATATGCCGATAGAAGATGCGAGAGTAGAAAAATTTATGGTTAAAGATGTAGAAACAATAGATGGTAATCTCAATATTTTTGATGCAGCAAATAAATTTTTACAGACTAAAAGAAGACGTTTTCCTATTCTGGAAGATGGTAAATTGATAGGGCAAATTAGTCAGAAAGATGTAATGAAAGCAGCATTACAAATGAATAGCCAAAATTGGAGAGAAGATCGTTAATCAAGTTTCTTTGAAGTCGGGAATAATGGACTTAACTAATTCTTATTCTTTTTCAGATTCTGCTATTCTTGTTTCGAAACCATCAATACTAAACGAATTCCTTTCTTTTCGATAATTTTTTAATCGCTCTTCTCCCTGCTTTTCAGCCCAGGATTTTAACTGTGTTCTTTCTTCTTTAAAATCCATAAACGGAACTGCATATCCACAAGAAGTTTGTATCATATCTACATGCATTTCAATAATTTGTCGTGAACCAGTAATCTTAGGAAACAGATCAATATAATCATGATATACCTCATTTTGTTTATGAAATATATTAGCGTTTCCATACAATCTTAAAATCAGGGGTTTTCCTTCAAAAGCACAAAATAGAATTGTCATTCTATTATTTTTTATAAGGTGGGCAGCAGTTTCATTTCCGCTTCCTGTTAGATTAAGCCAGACGATTTTATTTGGTCCAATAACTCGAAATGTATCCATTCCTTTAGGAGAAACATTAACCCGCCCTTCATTGGCTGCTGTTCCTACAAAGAAAACTTTTTGTTTTATTATAAAATCTTTTAATTCTGTACTGATCTCGGTTAGTATTTTCGCCATTTTTTTAAGATGATTATAGAATTACTTAATTTCTTTTTACGATTACATAAAAATCATTTTCCAGAAGGAAATATCCCTGATCATATACAAAATAATAGGTATTTCCTGTTTTGGTAACATAGATGCTGGTAAAATACTGAAAATCAAACCCATTGGATATGAGTTTTGTCTTAGAGATTTTTGTCTTACCTTTTAAGTTTAATTTTTCGAGAATACGATAGTTTTTACGTAATAGATTGTTGATATTACGAATTAGATTTTTACTGTCTTTATTAAGTTGATTGTTATATGCATTACGACAATAATCATTACAAAACCTTTTATCTGCTCGACCAATGATTTTGTCACCACATACTGGACATTCTTTTTGCATCAAAATATGATTTAGTACGAAGATACAAATTATCCGTTTACAAATGATTAGCATTAAATGTTAAAAGAAGATATCTTGTGTTAATCGGTAAGCATTGGCATGATCCTCTATAATTGTCTTGATGTCTGGAGAATAAATGAACACCTATATTTATTGTATTTTATAGTTGATTTGATATAAGATTTTTA
>CAKMZM010000401.1 GCA_929200365.1 uncultured Flavobacteriaceae bacterium
TATTTAACGTTGGTAGTAATTTAAACAAAATAAAGTGAGTATAGTTAATCAATGGAAAAGCGATATTAATTTTGCAATGTTTTGCGCAACCCCTTCCTCGTGGATAGATGTAGGTAACCCTCATCAATGGAATCCATTAAAATTCTCGTCTGAAATGGGATTATGCCAAAGCAAATTAAATTCTCTAAGAGGTTATTCAAGGCTTGATGGTATAGGAAATGATGGAAAACGAAAAATCACTGAAGTAAAAGCTAAAGTCAAAAATAAAATACAGGAATTAAAGAATAAAATTAATTCTGCTTCTGATACCGAAAAGTTAGATTTAAAAGCTAGAATAAAAGAATTGGAAAAGGCTGTTGTAGAACTTGAAAAATTAGAAAGAACAGTAATAAAGTATAATTTTGAAATAGATAAAGAAGCTCCTCAATTAAATTATGATAATAATACGGATACTGTAACAGTAAAGTATGATGGCACTTTAGGAAGTTTAATTAATGAATTAAAGCATGCTTTTCAGTTTGAAACAGGGCAATTAGATTTTATTCAAGTAGCGAACTCAAATGGTAGTGCAACCAATATTCCCGGAGTGTTATATGACTTAGGGGATGAATTAGAAACATACAAACGTCAATATGCTTATGACGGGTTCTTGAAAATGCGTATGGCATGGACAGAAAAAGAACTAAATAGCTTTTCAAATAATAATATTGCTGAAATATTAAGAGGCACAATAAATATTAAGGGAGAATTAGGTAATCAGTTAGGAGTATTAGAGATAAAGTCTATGAAATTCGTTACTGTTGATATCATTGTAAAAATCAAGGGCACAGCTAATAACAGTTCAACACTATATTCATCTTTATCAACTAAAAGCCTAGACAAAAATTCCTCTTTGAGACAAATAGAGCGAAATAATACAAATCGTGGAGATTTGGGAAACTTGTCTTGGATGGGGTTGGATGGTTTCAAAAAGAAGACACCCTATATTGAATTTGTTAAGGTCTTTATTAAAGAAAAACCATTTATCCATGTCAAGTAGAAGCTATATTAAATTTCTTTTAATCTTTATTACTCTTATAACATATTCATGTAATTCAATAAGGAAAATCAATAAAGGTATTTACACCCAAGTAAATGGGCACGACCGTTTTTTGTTCTTAAAAGAGAAGAATAAGTATTCATATATACTGTATAGATTGAATAAGGATAAATCATATTCTGCCAAAGGCTATTTAAACCAAGTTTCAGGTGATAGATTTGTAATATTCGCGGAAAGTATTCAAAGTATTTTAGTTGATTCAGTATTAAATAATCTAACTCTAGATAAAAGCTCGAAAAAAGAAATTAAAAACACTCTAAATGGAGATACCCTTTTTTTCTCTAATGACTACAAAAGCTTCATTTATAACAAGCATGAATTTAAAATGATAGAAAAGCCAACTACTACCAACAATGGCTATAAGTAATTGCTTGTTCTCGATTACTTCTAAAAATCCTCGCGAGTTTTCAGTTTGGTGTGTACTTGTAAAATTAACCGCTAACCCACGCAACTACTCATAGTGTGCCAAGAAGT
>CAKMZM010000402.1 GCA_929200365.1 uncultured Flavobacteriaceae bacterium
TAGGATGGAATACGCAAACTAAACCACTATAGACTGAAAATCCATAGGTTCTTAAATCTAACTAAAGTTAGCTGTACGAATATTTTAGCTTTTAGCACTTAGCCATTAGCAAATCGCTCACTAAAAGCTAATAGCAAAAAGCTTATTAGTTTATTAGAAGCTAAATCGAAATACACTAAAGCACATAGTTTTAACTATTTTTGAGACCAATAAATATGGCAAAATTCGCAATTCATAAAAAAGCTTTTTCTATACAGATGAAGCATTAGAATCGGTAGAAGAGAAAAAGAAAGGCAAGATATTTTATTTATGCAGAGACCAGAAGGTATCAACGCTGTTGATTTCTTTTTTTATAGTTCAAATTATGATCTAGTTTATCAAAAATTGGAAGAATATTACAAGTCCGAATTTAATTTAACAATTACAACTTTGATCTACCAAAGAGAGTGTAAATATAACCCTGAGACAGGGCTATATTTATACTTTCATTATCAAATTGCATTGTGTTTAAACATTCTTTTTTTCAGCTTAGTTGTATGCCAAAAGTTTAATAGAATAGATGGTTTATTGTTTTCCTAACATCAACAATTCATTACAAATAACCTCTGTGATATATCGTTTTTGACCTTTATTATCTTCATAACTACGAGAAGTTAATTTTCCTTGAATAGCTACCTCTTGCCCTTTATTGACATATTTATCCACAATATCTGCAATTTTCCCCCAAGCAATAATATTATGCCATTGCGTATCGGTAATTTTATCACCTTCTTTATTGTAATAATAATCGTTTGTTGCAATAGAAAATTTGACTAGTTTTTTACCCGACTCCATATTTACGATTTCTGGTTCTTGTCCTAAGTTTCCGATCAACTGTACTTTGTTTTTTAGCGTATTCATAATTTTTGTTTTCGTATTAAACAGTTAATATTTTGCCCTAATTTTTTTAGGAACTTTTTAATGATCATTGAATTTGTAAATATTCTCTGCATTAATTATGTAAGAAAATTTTATCGTAGTTCAATGCCACAAGTATAGAATGAGGTTCTGCCTAGATTCGGTTAGGAAATATTTGTTTTCGTTTGTAATTGATTATAACCGTTTGTAGTCGTTTAAAATTAACTAAAATCACTGATTCCCATGTATTTGAATGATTATACAAAAAATCATCTTCCAAATTAAAAAAGAGTGCTTTTAGAGTAAAGCATAGAGATAGAGACTATAATGTCTCAATTTCCTTCTCACAACCAATACCTTAAGGATGCTAGTAAAATATCCTCACCCTCTACGAAACGCAACTTACTTGTGCCATTCTGAAAAATTACACTGACGAGTAAAATGGGGAAATATAAAAAATACCACTTGCAATACCTAATTACCAAAACCTTTGAGTTCATTACCGCAGAGTTCCCACAGAGAAATTCACACACAATTACTATCTTTAGAACTTAATCAGAGAAATACAAATGTGTTTTCTCACAACAAACCATAGCTCAAGTAGTAGCATGAATTAAATACAGATGACAAATTTAATAGAAATATTAAATCTTGATCCTAGAGCTGAAA